>JBIOXT010000257.1:0-3714 GCA_044869795.1 bacterium
CCATCCCAACCGCGTCTTCACCCGCGATTTTCTGCTCGAGCACATTTGGGGCTACGACTACTACGGCAGCACGCGCACCGTGGACATGCACATCAGCCGGCTGCGCGAGAAGATCGAAGACGACCCCGCGTCACCTACGTTCATCATCACCGTGCGCGGCGTGGGCTATAAGTTCAAGGGAACGGGGGAACGCGGGCCTGAGATGAGACGATCCATCCGCTGGCGGATCACGTCGTCGTACCTGTGGCTGGTCTTTGTCGTCATGCTGATCTTCACCGCCTACGTCGGCCGGGCGCTGGAGCGGCAGTATGAACGGACCTACCTCTACGTTGTGGGGATCCAGGCGAAACTGATTTCGCTGATGATGCGGGAGTATGTGGGCCGCCACGATCTGCTGACGATGGAGACGATGGCGCAGGAGTTCAAATGGCGCAAGGACGCGGTGATCCGGGTGCTGGACGCCTCTGGCCGCACCGCCTCCGGCCGCATCGATCCCGCCTTCCCGGAGATTGCGGCGGCGCTGCAGGGCGAGGAAGCGCAGAGCGTGCGCTTCGATCCGTCCTTCAACGAGACACGCGTCTTTGCCGCATCGCCGATTCTCAATCCTCAACAGCGGGTGGCCGGCGCCGTGCAGGTCTCGGTCCCCATCGCGTGGGTGTTCCGCCAGCTGAGGAACATGCTGCCGGCGCTGGGCATCGCGATGTTGCTGGGGCTGGCCGCAGCCTGGGTGGTCGGCGGGCGGCTCTCCCGCCGCATCACGCGGCCGCTGGACGAGTTCACGCAGGTCGCCGGGCGCATCTCCGCCGGCGACTTTGCCCGCCGGGCGCCGGTCGACGACACCGCGGAACTCGGCCGGCTCGGTCAGACGTTCAACACGATGGCCGACCGCCTGCGGCAGACAATCGCGGAAATTTCGGAGGAGCGCACGAAGGTCCAGGCGATCATCGCGGGAATGTCGGACGCGCTCCTGGCGACCGACCGGCTGGGCCGCATCATGCTCGTCAACCGCTCCGCGGAGGACCTGCTCGGGGTTCGCCGGGAGGCCGCCCAGGGGAGGCCGCTGCAGGAGGTCCTGCCGGACCACCGGCTGATCGCCATGCTGGAAGACGCCACCGCCCGAGGCCGCGTGGGCGCAGACGAGCTGCCCCCGGGGTCGCTGGGCGACCGCGTCATCGAAGCGCACTGCGCCCCGATCCAGGGTGAAGATGGGCAGATCGCCGGCGCCGTCGCCGTGCTGCGGGACGTGACCGAGCTGCGGCACACGGAGCGGCTGCGGCGGGAGCTGACCGCGAACGTGTCGCACGAACTGCGCACCCCCCTGACGTCGATCAAGGGGTTCGCCGAAACGCTGCTCGGCGGCGCGATGGCCGACGAGGCCACCTGCCGGAGATTCCTGACGATCATCGACAGCGAGGCCGACCGGTTGGTGAAGCTCGTCGACGACCTGATGGACCTCTCGCGCCTGGAGAGCCGGCGCGTCGCGCTCGAGCTGAAACCAGTGGACGTCGGGGAACTCGTGGCGCACACCGTGGACAAGCTGCGGCCGATCGCCGACAGCGCGCGCCTCGAACTCCGCGAGGCCGCGGCGCGAGGGATCGTCGTCAGCGCCGATTCCGACCGGCTGGAACAGGTGCTCACCAACCTGATCGACAACGCGCTGAAGTACACGCCGCCGGGCGGTCGCGTCTCAGTGGATGCGCAGGCGCTCGACGGCGAGGTGCAGATCGCGATCACCGACACCGGGCGGGGCATTCCCGCCGATGACCTCCCGCATGTCTTCGAACGATTCTACCGCTCCGACCGGTCCCGCACCCGCGGCTCGGGAGGCACCGGCCTGGGCCTGGCCATCGCCAAGCACATCGTCGAAGCGCACGGCGGGCACATCAGCGTGCGCAGCCGGATGGACGAGGGCACGACGTTCGTGGTCACCCTGCCGAAGAACGGTTGGAAGACCAACTAACGAGCCTCGCGCCTCATCCGCCCAAGTAGGCCCGCTTCACTTCTTCGTTTTCCTGCAGGTCTTTCGCCGTCCCCGACAGCGTGATCTCACCGGTCTGCAGCACATAGCCGCGGCTGGCGACCGTCAGGGCCATGAACGCGTTCTGCTCCACGAGCAGGATCGTCACGCCCTGGGCGTTGATGTCCCGCACCGTCTCGAAGATCTGTTCAACCAGCAGCGGCGCCAGGCCCATCGAGGGCTCGTCGAGCAGCATGAGGCGCGGTCGGGTCATCAGCGCGCGGCCGATCGCCAGCATCTGCTGCTCGCCCCCGGACAGCGTGCCGGCGACCTGTCCGATCCGCTCCTTCAGTCGCGGGAACAGCGTGAACACGCGCTCGGTGTCATCCCGGATGCCGGCCTGATCCGACCGGGAGTAGGCGCCCATCTCCAGGTTCTCCCGCACGGTCAGCCGGGCGAAGATGCGGCGGCCTTCCGGCGCGTGCCCGATCCCGCGGTTGACGATGACGTGCGGGGGCAGGTGATCGATCGGCTCGCCGTTGAGCCGGACGTGCCCTTCGCGCGGCCGCAGCAGCCCTGAGACGGTGCGCAGCGTCGTCGTCTTGCCCGCGCCGTTGCTGCCCAGCAGGGCCACGATCTCCCCCTGATCGACCTTCAGCGTGATGCCCTTCAGGGCGTGGATGTGCCCGTAGTAGACCTGTAGATTGTCCAGCTCCAGCAGCGCCATCGGCTATCCCGCCGTGGCCGTCCGGCGCGTGCCCAGGTAGGCCTCGATCACGCGCGGATCTTGCTGGATCTGCTCGGGGGGCCCCTCGGCGATCTTCAGCCCATAATCCAGCACCGTGACGCGCTCGGACACGCCCATCACCACGCGCATGTTGTGTTCGATCAGCAGGATGGTCAGGCCGAGGTCCTTGCGCAGGGTGCGCAGGAAGCGCATCAGGGTCTGCGCTTCGGTGGGGCTCATCCCCGCGGTGGGCTCGTCCAGCAGCAGCAGCCGCGGCTCCGACCCCAGGGCGCGGCCGATCTCCAGCCGGCGCTGGTCGCCGTAGGGCAGGTTCTTGCTCAGCTCATCACCCTTGCCCTGCAGTCCGATCAACCGCAGCAGTTCCTGAGCCCGCTTCAGGGCGCCGCGCTCGATCTGATGAAACCGCGTCGTTCTCCACAGCACGTCAAAGGCGCTGAGGGCCAGCCGGGCGTGCATCCCCACGAGGATGTTCTCCAGCACCGTCATGTTCGCGAACAGCCGGATATTCTGGAACGTCCGGCACATCCCCAGCGTCGTGATCTGATCGGCGCGCAGGCCGATCAGCTCGCGACCCGCAAAGCGCACGCTGCCGGCTTCCGGCTCGTACACACCGGTGAAGACGTTGAACAACGTGGTCTTCCCCGCGCCGTTGGGCCCGATGATCGAGGCGATCATGCCCTCCTCGAGGTTGAAGTCGACCTCGTTCACGGCGACCAGCCCGCCGAAGCGTTTTGTCACGCCGTGCGCCTCGAAGATCGACACTAGGACCCCCCGGGTTCCACCGAGTCCACCACCTCGGCGGCGACCTGCTCCTTCTCCCGCGCCACTTCTTCAAACTCCATCTTCCGCCGGCGCGACGGGATGATGCCCTGCGGCCGGAAGATCATCATCAGGATCAAGATGATCCCAAAGACCATCCGCTCGTACTTCGCGGGCTCCAGCTGCGGCGGCAGATTCGCCAGATTGAACCCCAGGATGGTGACCCCCGCGTTCTTCCACTCGTTGAGCG
>JBIOXT010000258.1:0-3506 GCA_044869795.1 bacterium
CTGCGGATGCGGCGTCCTCCGGCCGTGGTGCTGGCCGCGCGGGGCACATCGGACAACGCCGCGTTGTACGGACGGTACCTGATTGAGACGCATCTGCGCATTCCGGTCTCCCTCGCCGCGCCGTCGGTGGTGACCCTGTACGGCGCACGGGTCAAATGGCGCGGCATGGTGGTCATCGGACTGTCGCAGTCGGGACGGTCGCCCGATATCGTACGCTTCCTCGAGGCCGCGCGCGATGCCGGCGCGCTGACCGTGGCGATCACCAACACTCCCCGGTCCCCGCTGGCCCGAGCGGCGGACGAAGTGCTGGCCCTGCATGCCGGTCAGGAGCGCAGCGTGGCCGCCACGAAGACCTACACCGCCCAACTGATGCTGCTGAGCCTGCTGGTTGCCCACACGGCCGAAGACCGCCGCCTGATCCGCGCGCACGCGGCGATTCCGGATGCCGTGGCCGCGGCGCTGAGGACCGTCCCCGCGGTGACCGAGGCGGCCGCCCACCTGCAGCGGGCCAGCGAATGTCTGGTGACGTCGCGAGGTTACAACTTTGCTACGGCGCTGGAAGCGGCGTTGAAGTTGAAAGAGAGTAGCCGGGTGGTCGCCGAGGCGCTATCGTCGGCCGACCTGCTGCACGGTCCGATCGCGGTGGTGGAGCGCGAGTTCCCTGTCATCGTCGTGGCCCCGCCGGGCCGCGCGCTCGGGCATCTGTCGGATGTGCTGCGCCGTCTGGTCCGCCGCCGGGCCCACACGGTCGTCCTCTCGTCGCTGCCGCGCCTGCTCCGAGCGGCGGCGGTCCCGGTGCGGCTGCCCGACGTGGCGGTGGAGGCGCTGAGCCCGCACGCGTACATCGTCCCGCTGCAGCTGTTGGCCTACCATACTGCGCGGCTGCGTGGGCTCGATCCCGATCGCCCGCAGGGACTCCGGAAGGTCACCTACGTGCTCTAGGCAAAAACGACGCGAGGGAGGTCACATCCGATGAAAGCGCTCTTCCTTATCGCGCAGTTGTATCTGGGCCTGTACTTCTTGTATAACGCGGCCAACCACTTCCGCAACGTGCAGACGATGGCCGGGTTCGCAAAGATGCGGGGTGTCCCTGCGCCGCAGACCCTGTGGATCGTGGTCACCGGGTTCATGCATCTGGGCGCAGGCCTGAGCCTGCTGCTAGGGTACAGAGTCGAGGCCGGCGCCTGGCTGGCCATCATCTTCCTGCTGCTGGCCGCCTTCCTGGTGCATCACTTCTGGACCGACCAGGGAATGGATCGCATCGGCCAGCAGGTGAATTTCGGCAAGAACCTGGCGCTGGCCACGGCGCTGCTGCTCATCACCCGCCTCCCGCCGGACGCGTGGGCGATTGCGATCGGTCGATAGCAAACGCGGGGTCCCCACGAATTCGCTCTGGTGAATTCCTGGGGTGAGTAGCTAGGGCCGTACCAACTTGATTCGCCGCATCTGCCTTCTCTGGACTCATGAGGACCGCCTGGAGCTAGACCCGACTATCAAGTTGGTACGGCCCTAGGCTGAAGCGGCGGTGGACGAACGGGCGGGGGCTGGACTGCGGGCGTGGCGCACGGCGACGTAGCCCGCCAGCATGGGAAGCCACAGCGTCATCGCCCGGAACAGAACCGCGGCCGCCACGGCCTGATCGACCG
Source organism: bacterium (assembly GCA_044869795.1). GTDB lineage: Bacteria > Sysuimicrobiota > Sysuimicrobiia > Sysuimicrobiales > Kaftiobacteriaceae > DASXUC01. Next base: position 1,647 of record JBIOXT010000258.1, read on the forward strand.
GGACGCCCACCGACACGAGGGCCAGAGTAATTGCTGTTTCCACGATTCCCAACGATGGGGTAATCGCCACGACGGCAAAGATGGCGCCGACCGCGTACCCGGCAACCACGATGGCCGGGGAGAGGGGGGCGCCGACCGCACGCAGGACCACCGCAAATGTTCCAAGGCTCGTGACCTGCACGGCCAGCCCGTACAGGAACAGCGCGGGCACCCGCCCGCGATTACGGCGGAGGTGGATGGCGATTTGCCGGAGGTCGGCGACCCAGGCGGCGGCACGCCGCCGGTCCACCGGCCGGCGGTGCAGGCGTGCGATGAGGGTGTTGATCGCCGACGCCAGGCGCGAGGCGGTCGGAAGGGCGCGACCATCGGCCAGTCCCCACAGCAATGCGCCTCCGGTGGCTGCGGTGATCAGGAGGACGATCCCCCCGGCGATCACGAGCCGGGCTTCGGCACCGTGATGCGTCAGCAGCACGGTCACGCCGGCGGCCACGACCGGGAGCAGCGCACCGTAGTCAAACAGGTAAAATGCCAGGCTGGTGAGAATCGCACGCGGTCCGGGAATTCCATGCTCGCGCGCCGCCGCGACGAAATAGGCAATGCCGGCGACGGTGCCTCCTGGGGCCAGGCTCCCGAACGCCATCACCAGAGCCAGCCGGACCGATTCGCGCAGCGTAATCCTGACGTCGAACAGCCGGAAGATGGCCCGGTACAGCGAGCCCTGGTTCAACGTGAACAAGACGCCGAGCATGAGCGCCGCTGCCAGCCAGCCCGGTTTGGCGCCGACGAGCGCAGCGCCGATCTCCCCCAGGTCAGCCGCCCGCGACGCGATCCCGGCTGCCAGCAGGACGGGTGCCGCCCACCACAGGATCCGGCCGAGGCCTTTCCTCCTCATTGGGGGTGCGAGGAGACCAGGTCGGCCGGACGCACCGCGAACAACTCGTTTGTGCGGACGAAGCTTGCCAGCAACAGGCGCAGGTAGGGCGTGGCCAGCTGGCTGCGGTGTGCCCCGATGGCGAGCCGCTTTTCGCTTTCCATCTCTGGGGAGAGTTCAAATCGCATCCACGTCCATTGCGGCGGCAGATCCACGCCCGGCGGCGGCAGGAGCGGGTCCTTGGGGGACGAGCGCAGCGGCCGCGGGAAGCCTGCAGCGTGAACCATGAAGGCGTAGACCGGTGTCTGTCCTCTGACGAGATCGACCAGCCGCGCAACCGCGACGTGGTCGCTGTGGCGATCCAGAGGGCTGTGTGTGATGAACAGCGTCGGCTGGACGCGGGCCGCGATCGTCCGGGTGAGCGCAACGAGATCTGCGCTTGTGTATCTCGCGCCCGGATCCACGACGCCGGGATACTCGGCCGACCGCAGCCCGGTGTACGCGGATGCCACCGGCTCCAGGGGACTGCGCATCACCAGCGCCACCTGGCGGTCAGGGAACCCGAGGAAGTATACGTCCCCCGCTGCCACGCCGAGCCGCCGGAGCGCCTCCACCGTTTCTTGCTGGCGCAGGCGCCCTTCCCGGATAAACTCGCCGGGGCGGGGAGGGAGATGCCGGCCCACGAGCGCCGCAGCCACGCGGTTGCTGTCGCCGTTGGTCACGACCAGCACGCTGACGGCGGCGCCGTTCTGCCGCGCCGTGGCGATGAAACCGCCCGCACCGATGATCTCATCATCCGGATGCGCCACGACGACGAGGACCCTGTCGTCCGCCGCCGGCGCGGGCAGCGTCGGCAGGTGGAACGCCGCCGCGTGGGACGGATGCGCGAAGAACAGCGGACGCGCGATGGCCACGAGGACGATGACGGTGATCACGAACGCTTCCATTCTCGTGCGCCTCCGCGAGAGTGCTGATGAAATCCGGCGGCG
>JBIOXT010000259.1:0-4148 GCA_044869795.1 bacterium
GTGCGGTGGAGGCGGGTTCGCCGATCACAATCTGCCCTGCAGGATCGCCGACGTCGCGCTCGCGGACCACGTTAAGTTCCATCCCGTAGCGGGCGCGCAGTTCTTCGTTCAGCTCGCGGGCCGCGAAGAGATCTTCATCCGTCGCGTTGTTGCCGACGACGATCCGCGTCGACGGCGTAATCGAGAACTCTCCGCTGCCCCACAGCACCTGCTTGGGAACGGGGAGCAGATCAACCGGCAGTTGGGAGGGGACGAACGCATCGGGAACAGCGTCGCCGGGTGGACCCTGAACCACTGCGGGGTTCAGGGCAACGCCCGACGCCGCCGAACTCCCGACGGTCAACAGAACCATCAGCAAGAGTGCGCTCAGTCGCATGCTGAACCCAAAATCCGGGAGTTTAGTCTGCAGCTCCATACAGTTGTAGGCCCCAGATTTGTTTCATGCGCAGGACCGGCTTTGCCGAGTCCGAGCATCTGTGGCGCACCAATAGTATCAGCATCGGGGAGGGGGAGGACACGGAGGGGGTGGGGTATGAACGCCGGGGTCCCCGGAAATTCGTCTGCGAATTTCTGGGGTGGCGAAGGGGGAGGGAATCGCCCTCCCCCTCCGAGGCTAAAGGCGGGCATTCCATTCCCGCACGGCCCAGTCCAGCGCTGCTTTCGCGCTCATCTTTCCAAAAAACGCGCTCTCGACGGCCTCGCGGAAGATCTTGAACAGTTCGCCCTGGTTGGGGACGACCACGGTGAGATCGCGTCCGAACTTCAGTTCCCCGACGGCGATCGCCCGCGCCTGCCACTCAGCGCCGGCTCCTTTTTGCCTGAAGTACGGATCGGCGGCCGCTTTCTTCGTTGAGGGGAAGATCACGGTCAGTTTCGAGAACGCCAGCTGGTTCTCGTCGTTGGTCACATATAAGGCAAACTTCGCTGCCTCCTGTTGATGCTTGCCGGCCTTGGGCACCGTTAGCGTCATCAACGGGGCGTGGATCACCTTGCCTTTCCCCAGAGGATAGGGAGCGACGAACGTCTTCGCATACACCTCGGGGTTGCTTTCCTTGATCCGCAGCAAGAACTGCGGGCCGACCACCAACATGCCGAGCTGGCCGGCGCTGTACCGCTCGACTGCCCCTGTAAACCCGCGGCGCAGCGTATCATCTGGAAAATAATCCTTCCGGAACAGATCGAGATACTTCTGCAAGTGAGCGACGTGGGCGGGAGAGTTGAAAACGGCCAACCTGCCGTTTTCACTGAGGACCGGCAATCCATTCTCCAGGAACAGGTACATCAGACGGGTCCCGTCGAGGGGCGGCATGAAGCCGTAGACTTGTGCGCGGTCTTTCACACGCTTTGCCGCCTCGAGCATCGCATCTTCCGTGGCCGGCGGAGCCAGCACGTTCAGCCCCGCCTTCTTGAACAGCTCGCTGTTGTAGATCAGGACGGGTGGAGCAATGTACCATGGGATGCCGTAACTTCGTCCTTTGTACCTGCCGGAACTCCACAGCCCATCGAAGTACTTGATCCGATCGGCTGCCGGCACGGCCGTGTCCATGTCCACGAGCGCCCCGCGTTCAGCGATCCGCGTCATGAACTCCACGTTCAGATTCACCACGTCGGGCGGGACACCACCGGCGATCGCCGCCAGCAGTTTCTGCTCTACAGCCTGAAATTGCACGTCGACCCATTTGATTTGCACACCCGGATTCGCCCGTTGATAGCTGGCAACAAGCCCGTTCACGTAGTCCGTGAAGAACGGCTGCAGCGAGATCGTCCAGAACTCGAGCGTTGTCTGCGGCGCGGCGGCACCGCTCCCCGCCACGACTAGGACGATCGCGATCGCAGCAATAGCTGGCACCTGCCGCACTTTCACGCCAAACCCTCCATCTTGTGATTCACCGCGCCCTTCTCTGCTCTCCTAAACATACCCTCTCCCCCATCGTTGTGTAACTTGGTGACAAATCATTTCAAAAGGGTCAGACCCCTATGAGAGGCATTCCCACGATCCCAGGGGTGGCTGTCTTACGCTGCGTGGCCCCTGGGGTATAGGCCGGGTAACGCGACGGGCAGGCGCCCGGTCGGTTCAAGCCTTCCGATGAGCACTTTAGCAGCGGCGCGCATGCTGGGGGGGTCGGGCCCGTATGCGGCCAGGTACGTGTGGAGTCCTGGAATTCGCAGGAGTTCATAGGGGTTGCCGGCGCCCACGACTACCAGCCGTTCTGCAAACTGCTGGTGCAACGCCGCAAGCGCTGAGGTGCCTGGGGAGGAGCTCCAGGACACGCTGGCGACGACCACATTATCCCAGGAGTGATTCAAGATCTGATCCACATCAGCCGCGATGGTGACCCCAGGCATCAGCTCTGCCAGCTCGGTGCCCAGCTGCCGTGCGGAGGCAAGCCGGTCGTCTGATGCCGCGGCATTGTCACCTACCAGACTGAGGACCGCCGTGCGCCCGGAGGGCAGCGGGATGCGCCGTACCCGGTTGCACACGAGCGTGACCGCACGATCCGCAATCTCCTGCGCCTGCCGGCGGTGGTCCTCGGCGCCGACGGCCTCACCCGCGCTACCGGTAGACGTGTATCGCGTCCTGATCCTGGCGATGCGATCGACCGAGGCACGGAGGGCGGCAGCATCCAGCGTGCCGTCCGCTGCCGCGCGGCGTGCGGCGGCGATCGACTCCCACTGCGCTTCGTGCCGGCCGCACGCCAACACCACGTCAACGCCGGCCTGCATCGCGGCGACGGCGGCAGTCCCCCGCGGCCACCGGTCGGCGATCGCTTTCATCGCCATCGAGTCGGTGAACGACACACCGTCAAAACCCAATTCGTCTCTGAGCAACGTCGTCATGATCTGGGCCGACAGCGAGGCGGGACGCGTGGAATCGAGCGTAGGAAAGACGATGTGCGTCGACATGACCCCATCCACCCCGGCACGGACGGCCTCCGCGAATGGGAACACCTCTTCCCGGCGCAGGCGCTGTGGGTCTTTGGTGACGACGGGGAGGTCCAGATGCGAATCCACAGGCGTGGCGCCGTGCCCGGGGAAGTGCTTGGCTGTCGCGAGCACCCCCGCGCCCTGCGCGGCCCGGATGTACGCGACGCCAAGACGGGCGACCTGCGCCGGATCGTCACCGAATGAGCGAATCCCGATGATCGGGTTCTCCACGTTACTGTTAACGTCCAGCACGGGCGCGTGGTTCGTGTTCACCCCGAGCGCGCGCAACTCGACAGACGTGATCCGGCCCGCCGCCGCGGCGTCCTCGGCCCGGCCCGAGGCCCCGAGCGCCATCGCGCTGGGGAAGATGGTCACGCCGTCGACCAGCCTGTTGACCAGACCGCCTTCCTGATCGATGGTGATCAGCAGCGGCGGCAGACCGGCGTCTGCTGCCAGCTGCTGGAGATCCCCTGTCAACATGCGCACCTGAGAGACCGACCGGACGTTCTTGACGAACAGGATCACGCCTCCCACGCGGCCCTCGCGGATGAGGCGTTCCAGGTCGGCCGTGACTTCGGGACCGGAGAAGTCGACCACAAACCGCTGACCGATGAGATCGTTGATCGCCGCCGACATACCCATGCTACATTCTACTTCGCTGTGGCCCCGGAGGAAGGTGGAGAGGACAAACGACTACACCGCCGAGGAGGCAGGACGGCTCTCGGAAACGGGACCCGTAACTCAATCACTCCATAGCCGCACTTCGGGGCCCGGTCCGAGAGCCGTCCGGTCTCACTCCGCCAGCGATCACACTGGATGAATGTTCTTCTGTACCATCACAAACCTTGAGATGCATCCGGGAGAGGGCGGTACGGGGGGCCGGGCGAAGGAGGCAGGTGGAACGCGGAGGTGAGCAATGAACACGTCGACGAGGAATCGGCTGGCGGCGGCGACTGTGTGTCTGGGCGCGCTGCTGGCGGCGGGTGGGGTGGTTGGACCTGCCGCGGCTCAGACGCCGGTCTCCGGAGGACACTTCCGCCGGGCGCTGAGCAGCGACCCTGCCAATCTTGATCCCGCGCTGACCAACACGTCGCGCGCGATCGCGGTCAAGATGACCATTTTTGATCCGTTGCTCCGCCAGAATCCGAAGACCCTGGCCATCGAGCCCGGGGCCGCCGAGTCGTGGTCCGTCAGTGGCGACGGGAAGATTGTGACATTCCGCC
>JBIOXT010000260.1:0-11529 GCA_044869795.1 bacterium
GCGGGTGGAGCGCCTGCTGGTCGCCGAAGCGGCGGAGATCCAGCGGGAATACTACCTGGCCTTCATCATCGACCGCGCCAACCGCAGGGTCGAGATCGGGTGGACCTGGATCACACCCGCCTGGCAACGCACCGCGGTCAACACCGAGGCCAAATACCTGCTCCTCCGGCACGCCTTCGAGTCGCTGGGCTGCATCCGCGTCGAGTTCAAGACCGACGTCCTCAACCAGCGCTCACGCGCGGCCCTGCTGCGGATCGGGGCGAAGGAAGAGGGGATTCTCCGGCAGCACATGATCACCGAGAGCGGCCGCCTGCGCGACACCGTCTACTTCAGCATCCTCGACCGCGAGTGGCCGGACGTGAAATCGATGCTGGAACGAAAGTTGGACCAGCCTCGTGCGGACCCCGGACCCCGGACGCCGGACTCTGGACCTCGCGGATGAAACTCCACGAGTACCAGGCCAAGGAGCTGTTCAACGCCTACGGCATTCCCGTCCAGAGAGGCGCCGTGATCGAGGATGCCCGGCAGGTCGGTGGGCTGACCCTGACCTATCCGGTCGTACTGAAGGCCCAGGTCCTCGTCGGGGGGCGAGGCAAGGCCGGCGGGGTGAAGCTGGCCGAGAAGGTCGAGGACGCGGTGCAGCACGCGCGCGCCATCTTGGGCATGTCCATCAAGGGCGAGCGGGTGGAGCGCCTGCTGGTCGCCGAAGCGGCGGAGATCCAGCGGGAATACTACCTGGCCTTCATCATCGACCGCGGGGCCCGCGCGCTGACCGCGATCGCGTCGGCGGCCGGTGGGATCGACATCGAGGAGGTCGCGCGGACCGCACCGGAACGGATCGCGCACCGGGTCATCGACCCGTTTTTGGGATTTCAGCCCTTCCACGCCCGCGGCCTCGGCCGGGCGATCGGCCTGGCCGGAGCGCAGCTGGGCGAGTTCGTGGGAATCGCGACGGCCCTGCACCGCCTCTGCGTGACCGAGGATGCGGAGCTGGCAGAGATCAACCCCCTGGCCCTGACGCCCGACGGCATGCTGGCCGTCGACGCGAAGCTGATCCTCGACGATAACGCCGCGTTCCGGCATCCCGCGCGGCCCGCCAACGACGAGCTCACGCCGCTGGAACGGGAGGCGCGGGCATCCGGCCTCTCGTACGTCGAGCTCGACGGCGACATCGCGATCATCGGCAACGGCGCAGGCCTCGTGATGGCCACGCTGGACATCGTGGCACATTTCGGCGGCCGGCCAGCGAACTTTCTCGATGTCGGCGGTGGCGCGAGCGAAGAGAACATGCGCCAGGCCATCGGCATCGTCGTCCGCAAGCCCGGCGTGCGCACGCTGCTCGTGAACATCTTCGGGGGCATCACGCGGTGCGACGACATCGCCCGCGGGATCGTCGGCACGGGTTCTCCCGTGCCGATGGTCGTGCGGCTGACCGGGACCAACGAAGACGAAGGCCGCGCCATTCTGGAAGGCGCGGGTGTGCATGCATTTCTCGATCCGGAGGAGGCCGCCCGGCGCGCGATCGAGCTCGCGGCGGCGAGGGCACCGCGGTGAGCATCCTGGTGAACGCCGGCGCGCGCGTCCTGGTCCAGGGCATCACCGGGTTCCAGGGCGAGTTCCATACGGCGCGCATGCGCGAGTTTGGATCGGCCGTCGTCGCGGGGGTCACGCCGGGGCGCGGCGGGAGCGTCGTGCACGGAGTGCCCGTGTTCGAGACCGTCGAGGAGGCCGTGCGCGAAACCGGTGCGACGACCTCGTGCATCTTCGTCCCGGCGCGGTTCGCCAAGGATGCGGCGCTGGAGGCGATCGAGAACGCGCTGAACCCGGTGACCATCATCACCGAAGGCATCCCGGTGCATGATGCGATTGCGGTGGTCGCGGCCGCGGGCGCCCGGGGCATCCGCGTCGTGGGCCCGAACTGTCCGGGCATCACCTCGCCGGGGCAGTGCAAGGTCGGCATCATGCCCAACCATCTCTTCCTGCCCGGTCCCGTCGGCGTGATCTCGCGGAGCGGCACGCTGACCTACGAGATCGTGGGCGCGCTGACCCGCCGCGGCATCGGCCAGAGCACGGCGCTGGGCCTGGGCGGCGATCCCGTCGTCGGGACGTCGTTCACCGAGGCCTTGCAATTGTTCCAGGACGATCCGTCCACGTCGGCCGTCGTCCTGATCGGGGAGATCGGCGGCAGCGCCGAGGAGGACGCCGCCCGGTTCATCTCCGCCAACGTCACCAAGCCGGTCGTCGGCTACATCGCGGGGGTGACCGCGCCGGCGGGCAAGCGGATGGGCCATGCCGGCGCCGTCATCTCCGGGAGCGAGGGAACCGCGGCGGGGAAAATCGAATCGTTACAAGCAGCAGGCGTGCGGGTGGCCGCGCTTCCTGGGCAGGTGGCGGAGCTGACCGCGGCCGCGCTGCCCTAACCCGTCCGGCGCGACCTGGAGGTGAGGTGAGGCCATGCAGTTCTTCCTGATTCGGTGGCTCTTCAACGCCGTGGCCATGTACCTGACCACGCTCATCATCCCGGGCGTCACGACGCCCGATTTCGGCGGCGCGATCATCGCCGCCCTGATCCTCGGCATCGTCAACGCCTTCATCCGGCCGCTGGTCCTGCTCCTGACGCTGCCCGTCAACATCCTCACGCTGGGACTGTTCACCCTGGTGATCAATACCTTGATGCTCTACCTCGTGGCCTGGATCGTGCCGTCGTACCTGCAGCTGTCGGGGTTCGGAGCGGCGTTCCTCGGCGCGCTGCTGATCTCGATCATCAGTTACATCCTCAGCACCGCGGTCACGGGCTGATCGCGTGGCCAAGCAGACGACCGATCGCCACACGGACGTGGCGACGGACATCCAGTTCCTCATCATCACCGGCATCTCCGGCGCGGGGAAATCCATTGCCATGAAGGTGTTCGAAGACCTCGGCTACTTCTGCGTGGACAACCTGCCGCCGGCCCTGCTGTCGAAGTTCGCGGAACTGTGCCTGCAGTCCGACGGCGCCGTACGCCGGGCCGCCGTGGCGATCGACGTGCGCGGGGGCGAGTTCTTCGCCGATCTGTTCACCGCCCTCGCCCACCTCGAAGAGATGGGGTTCGACTACCAGATCCTGTTCCTCGACGCCGCCGACGATGTGCTCGTTCGCCGGTTCGAGGAGACCCGGCGCAAGCACCCGCTGGCCCAGGCCGGGGGCGTGCTGCAGGGCATCCAGTCCGAGCGGCGTCAGCTGCAGACGGTGAAGGAAGCCGCGGACAAGATCATCGACACGTCGCTGTCCTCGGTGCGGGACCTGCGCGACGAGATCGTCTCCACGTTCGTGCACGGGGAGCAGCAGAAAGGGCTGGCGGTCAGCGTCGTCTCCTTCGGTTACAAGTTCGGTATTCCGCTCGACGCCGATCTGGTGTTTGACGTGCGCTTTCTGCCCAATCCCAACTACAACGAGGCGCTGCGCCCGCTGGCGGGCAACAGCCCGCAGGTCCGCCGGTTTGTCCTGGATCAAGACGCGACGCGGGAGTTCATGACGCGCCTGGCGGGGTTGATGGATTACCTGCTGCCGCAGTACGTGCAGGAAGGGAAGTCCCACCTCACCATCGCCCTGGGCTGCACCGGGGGGAAGCACCGGTCGGTGGTGCTCGCCGATGAGCTGGGCCGGCACCTCGGCTCGCACGGCTACCGCGTGCGCGTCCGCCATCGCGACATCCGCAAAGGGTCTGCCGGCGATGCCTGACGGATCGGGAGTCTCAAAGCGTCTGCGCCGCTGGCTGAAGTGGCTGACCCCGGGGCTGGGCGTGAAGCGATGGGGCCTGCTCGTTGCACTTGGTATCGTGTTGATCAGCGCGGGCGTTGCGCTGATCGTCGAGGTCGAGGTTCTGGGGTGGGTCGAGCACGCCGTTTCGGAGCTGGCGCGCGGGCTGTCCACGCTCAGCGGGGGCGGCGTGTCGCCGATGTTCCTCGGTGCGCTGCTGATTGCCGGCGGCCTGATCACGGTGTTCCTGGGGCTCCGCGGGACGGTCCGCTCGATCGCCGGCGCGTTCTTGCCCAAGGGTGACCCCCGCCTGGTGGAACTGCTGCAGCAGCACCGCATGCGTCAGCGAGGGCGCAAGATCGTCGTCATCGGTGGCGGGACCGGATTGTCGACGCTGCTGCGCGGCCTCAAACAATACAGCGCCAACCTCACCGCGGTCGTCACCGTCTTCGACGACGGCGGCAGCTCCGGCCGGCTGCGGCGCGAACAGGGCATGCTGCCGCCGGGAGACATCCGCGACTGCCTCGTGGCGCTGGCGGAGTCCGAGCCCCTGATGACCCAGCTCTTCGAGTACCGGTTCCGCGGCGGCGGCTTGGACGGCCACGCGTTCGGGAACCTCTTCATCGCCAGTCTCTCCGGCGTCACCGGGGATCTCGAGAGCGCTGTCAAGGAGACCAGCAAGGTCCTCAACATCCGGGGACGGGTGTTGCCGTCGGCGATGGACGACGTCGTCTTGGTCGCGGAATTCGAAGACGGGACGGTGGTGGAAGGGGAATCGCAGATCCCCCAGGTCCGCCGGCGGATCCGGCGGATGCATCTCAAGCCCGCCGATATCTCCCCACTGCCCGAAGTGATCGCCGCCATCGCCGACGCCGAGTTGATCCTCCTGGGTCCGGGCAGTTTGTTCACCAGCGTGATCCCGAACCTGCTGGTGCGGGGCGTCGCCGACGCGATCCGCGCCAGCCGGGCCCGGAGGGTCTACGTCTGCAACATCATGACCGAGGCGGGCGAAACGGATGGGTTCACGGCGAGCGATCACGTCCGTGCGCTGATCGCGCACCTCGGCCCCGGCCTGTTCACGCACGCGCTGGTCAACATCCAGCCGCCCCGCAGCAAGCGGCTGCTGGCCCGGTACGAAGCGGAAGAGGCCCTGCCGGTGCGCGCCGACCTGGAACAGTTCGCGCCGCTGGGGGTGGCGCCGATCGCCGCGCCGCTGCTGATCGAGGACGACGTGGTCCGCCACGACGCCCACCGCGTTGCCCACGCCGCGCTGGGTCTGCTGGAAGAATCGCCGCTGCCGCGCCCCCTGCTCATGCCGTTCCGCGGAGCAGGGCAACACGGGAAGTAGCGCGAAATCAACACTCCGCCCGTTTTTTGTGGGAGCCTGCCCTCATGCCGAAAGTCCTGGTGGATTGGCTCTATGTAGGTGTGTTCGTGGTCGTGGGCACGATCATGGCCGTCCTGCCGCTGGCCGTGGTGTGGCTGCTCGCCCCGCGGCTGGATCAGCCGCAGAAGACGCTGACCTACGAGTCCGGGGTCATCCCGTTCGGCCAGGCCTGGGCGCAGTTCAACGTCCGGTACTACCTGTTCGCGCTGGTCTTCGTCGTGTTCGACGTCGAGGTGATCTATCTGTATCCCTGGGCCGTCGTCTTCCGGAGTCTGGGGGTGTTCGCGTTCGTGGAGATGCTCCTCTTCCTGTTCATCCTGCTCGTCGGACTGGCGTATGCCTGGCGCAAAGGGGCGCTGGAGTGGGCCTAGGTCGGGGTTAGCGTGGACTGGCTGATCGAAATCCTCAAAGCCGTCGGGCTGACGCTGCTCGTCTTCACCTTCCTGGCCGTGGTGACGGCGATGCTGGGCGTCTACCTGGAGCGCAAGATCAGCGGATGGATCCAGGCGCGCCTCGGGCCCAAGCACGTCGGCCCGCAGGGATTGCTGCAGACTATCGCCGACACCGTCAAGCTGCTCCAGAAGGAGCACATCACGCCCCGCAACGCCGACGTGGCCATCTTCAACAGCGCCCCCATCATCGTCGCCGTGGCGGGACTGCTGGACTGGGTCGTCATCCCCTTCGGCAAGCTGGGCGACCGCGTGCTGGTGGTCCGCGACATCAACATCGGCGTGCTGTACTTCGCGGCCATGGCGTCGCTGACCGTCGTGGGCATCCTGGCGGGCGGGTGGTCGAGCAACAACAAGTACGCGCTGCTGGGCGGGCTGCGCTCGGCGTCGCAGATGATCAGCTACGAGATCCCGCTGGCCCTGGGCATCCTGTGGGTGGCGATGGTCACCGGCACGCTGTCCACGGTGAGCATCGTCGAGGCGCAGGCCGGGGGCTCGATGTTCGACTGGTTCATCTTCCAGTGGTTCCCGTTCGGCTTCTTCGCCTTCATCATCTTCCTCACCGCGGCCACGGCGGAGGTGAACCGGGTGCCGTTCGACTTGCCGGAGGCCGAGTCGGAGCTCGTGGCAGGGTACTTCGCCGAATACACCGGCATGCGGTTTGCGCTGTTCCAGCTCGGCGAGTATGCCGAGGCGTTTGCGATGGCCGCGCTGGCCACGATCATGTTCCTCGGCGGCTGGCTGGAGCCGGGGCTGCCCGCGTTCGTGTGGCTGTTCCTCGCCATCGGCGCGGTGGCCGTGGCCGGGTTCATCTTCTTCTCCGGCGCCCGGCAGATGCTGGTCGTCCGGCCAATCCTCATCCTCGCGCTGATGACCGCGGTGGTAGGGGTGATCATGTTCATCGGCGTCCGGGCCGGGCACTCGCCGGTGCTGCCCTCGCCGGTCTGGTTCTTTGCGAAGCTGTTTGCGATGGTGTTCTTCCTGATGTGGATGCGCTGGACGTATCCGCGACTGCGGTTGGACCAGCTCCTCGGGTTCTCCTGGAAGGCACTCCTGCCGGCCGGCCTGCTCAACCTCCTCGTGACGGGGTTCTACATACTGGTGCGACGCTAGATGGGGGAGGTCGCAGCCTTTACGATCCTGGCGCTGGTGACCGTGATCCCGGCGGTCGTGGTCGTCTCCTCAAAGAACATCGTCCGCAGCGCGCTGTCGCTGATCCCCACCTTCCTGGGCGTGACCGGAGTCTATGTCATGCTCAGCGCGGAGTTCGTGGCCGGCATCCAGGTGCTCATCTACGCCGGGGCGATCACCGTGCTGATCCTGTTCGTGATCATGCTGACCGAGGGTGGGTCCGGCGCCCGCGTCCGGCAGGTGAACGAGCAGGTCCCACTGGGCGCCACGGCCGCGGTGTGGCTGGGATTTCTGATCCTGTTGGTCGTCTTCCGCACGCCCTGGCCGGTGACGGCCGGCGGCGTTCCCCAATACGACGCCGCCACGATCGGCAGCGCGTTTCTGACGGACTACGTGCTGGTGTTTGAAGTCACCAGCCTGGTCCTGCTGGTGTCGTTGGTCGGGGCGATCATCGTGGCGAGGCGGGAAGAGTGAGCGTCGGCCTCAATCACTATCTGGTCTTGAGTACCACCCTGTTCTGCGTCGGGCTCTTCGGTGTGCTGACCCGGCGGAATGCGGTGGCGATTCTGATGGGCATCGAATTGATGCTCAACGCCGCGAACATCAACCTCGTGGCGTTCAATCGATACGTGGCCCCCAACACCGTCGGCGGCCAAACCTTCGCGCTGGTCGTGATCACCCTTGCAGCATGCGAAGCCGCGGTTGGTCTGGCGCTGGTCATGGCCGCCTACCGCAGCCTGGAGACGATCCACGTCGATGAGATCGATGTGATGAAGTGGTGACCCAACGGGGTTCGGGGTTCGGGGTTCGGGGTCCGGACAGGACGGAACCCGCAGGCGGTTCGTCGAGGCACGAGGCACGAGGCGCGAGGCACGGAGATAGGTGATGTTCGAATATGCCTGGCTGATCCCGGTCTTTCCGTTCGTGGCGTTTGCGCTGATTACGGCGTTCGGGCGGCGCCTGCCGGGGCAGGGCGCCTACGTCGCGATCGGCGCGATGGTCCTATCCGCCCTGTGGTCGCTGGGCATCTTAGGGCGGGTCGGAGAAGACACACACTACGAAGCCAACGCCGTCATCGCGACCCTGCTCAACCGCCCGCTGGAGGTCGGCTACGCAATCGATGGGTTGACCGCGGTGATGCTCTTCGTGGTCACCGTGGTCGGAACGCTGATCTTCATCTATTCCGTCGGCTACATGCACGACGATCCGAGGTTTCCACGGTTCTTCGCCTACCTGTCCCTGTTCGCCGGCTCGATGCTCACGCTGGTCCTGGCCGACAACTTCCTGGTCCTCTACGTCGGGTGGGAGCTGGTGGGGCTGTGTTCTTACCTGCTGATCGGGTTCTGGTACGAACGACCCGCCGCCGCCCGTGCGTCGATGAAGGCATTCGTGACCACGCGCATCGGCGATCTCTTCATGTTCCTGGGCATCCTGCTGCTGTTCGCCTACATCGGGTCGCTGAACTTCGCGACTATCTTCCAGGCGGTGGAGGGCGGGGCGCTGACCGGGCCGCTGCTGCTGCTGGCCGCGCTGCTGATCTTCGGCGGCGCCGTGGGCAAGTCCGCGCAGGTGCCGCTGCACGTCTGGCTGCCCGATGCGATGGAAGGCCCGACGCCGGTCTCCGCGCTGATCCACGCCGCCACGATGGTGGCCGCCGGCGTGTACCTGGTGGCGCGGGCCTACACCCTGTTCTTTGCCAGCGTCGGGCACGAGGCGCTGGTCGTCGTCGCCTACGTCGGGGGGATCACGGCGCTGATGGCGGCGCTGATCGGGATCGTCCAGGGCGACATCAAGCGGGTGCTGGCCTATTCGACGATCAGCCAGCTCGGCTACATGATGATGGGCCTCGGCGTGCTCGGTTTCACCGCCGGTGTGTTCCATTTGATGACCCATGCATTCTTCAAAGCGCTGCTGTTCCTCGCCGCGGGCTCGGTCATCCACGCCGTGCACACCAACGACATGAAGGACATGGGTGGGTTGGCCAAGGTCATGCCGGTGACGTACTGGACGATGCTGGTGGGCAGCCTGGCCCTGGCCGGGATCCCGCCGTTCGCCGGGTTCTGGAGCAAGGATGCGATCCTGCTGGAGGCGTTCTACCGCGACAAGCTGCTCTTTGCCATCGGCGAGATCGGGGCGTTCATCACGGCGTTCTACATCTTCCGGATGATCTTCCTGACCTTTACGGGCCAGCCGCGGGACCCGCACGCCCATCCCCATGAGTCGCCCCGCGTGATGACCATCCCGCTGGTCATCCTGGCCGTGTTCGCGGCGCTGATCGGCTTCACCGGCGCCGAATTCTACGCCAGCCCATTCGAACGCTACACCCACTTCGAGGGCGTCACGGAGGCGGTCTTCGACCCGCGGGTGGCCATCCTCTCGACCGTGGTGGCGGCCGCCGGCATCTTCACCGCGGCGGCAGTGTACCGCTGGCGCTGGGTGTCGGCCGCCTCGTTGCGCCGCGCCTTTGCGCCGCTGTACACCGCGCTGGTGCACAAGTTCTATTGGGACGACTTCTACCAGGCCACTATTGTCGCGGGGACCATCTGGACGGCGCGCGCGTTGCGGTCGTTTGACATGTACGTGATCGACGGCGCCGTGAACGCGATCGGTGCGGTATTCTTATGGTTCGCGCGGCTCTACCGGATCTTCGACCTCTATGTCATCGACGGCGTGGTCAACCTGGTGGGATGGACGGCGAAGGCGCTGGGGCGTCGACTGCGGTACATGCAGACCGGGCGCGCCGAGAACTACCTGCTGGTTATCGCGTTTGGCGCCATCCTGCTGGTGGTGTTCGGCGTGATCCGGTGACACGGTCTTCTCGGGGAGGCACAGCATGCTCAGTTTGATTGTCTTCCTGCCCCTGGCGGGCGGACTCATCATCCTCTTCATCAACAAGGCCAATGAGGCGCTGATGAAACGGGTGGCGCTGGTGGCGTCCGCTGCTTCGCTGGTGGTGTCGCTGTACGCCATCACCCGGTTCCAGATCGGTGGCGGCATGCAGCTGGAAGAAGTGGCGCGGTGGATCCCGACCCTGGGCATCAACTACCACCTCGGCGTCGACGGATTGAGCCTCCCGCTGGTGGTGTTGACCGGGATTCTCTCGCTGGTGTCGCTGGTCTACTCGTGGCGCATCGAGATGCGCCTGAAGGAGTACCTGTTCCTCTTCCTGCTGCTGCAGACCGGCATGGTGGGGGTCTTCCTGTCGCTGGATTTCTTCCTCTTTTACATCTTCTGGGAGATCACCCTGGTGCCGATGTACTTCCTGATCGGGATCTGGGGCGGGCCGCGCCGGGAATACGCCGCGATCAAATTCTTCCTCTATACGCTGGTCGGCTCCCTGGCGATGCTGCTGGCCATCCTGATCATGTACTTCAACGCCTCCCCGCACACGTTCAACATGCTCGAGTTGATCCGGCAGCAGCCGCTGGCGGGCCAGCCGCTGTTGGCCGCGCTCGCATTCTGGGGATTCTTCATCAGCTTTGCCATCAAGGTGCCGATGTGGCCGTTCCACACCTGGCTGCCCGATGCGCACGTCGAGGCGCCCACCGCCGGCAGCGTCATTCTGGCCGGCGTCCTCCTGAAGCTGGGGACCTACGGGTTCGTGCGGGTCAGCCTGCCCATGCTCCCGGAGACGTTCAAGCACTTCTCGTTCTTCGTCGCGGTGCTCGCGCTGCTGGGGATCGTCTACGGCGCGCTGGTCGCGATGGCGCAGACGGATCTAAAGAAACTCGTGGCCTACAGCTCCGTCAACCACATGGGCTACGTGATGCTGGGCGTGGCCGCCGCCGCGGGCGCGGTGGGCGACGCGGCCAAAGCCGGGGCCGCAGCGACCGCCCTCAACGGCGCGGTGTTCGAGATGATCGCCCACGGTATCATCACCGGCGCGTTGTTCCTCATCGTCGGAATCATCTACGACTACCGCGCGCACACCCGCGGGGTCGACGAGTTCGGCGGGATCTGGAGCAAGATGCCGCAGTACGGCAGCCTGACGATCCTGGCGATGCTGGCGTCGCTGGGCCTGCCGGGGCTGATGGGCTTCGTGGCCGAGTTCCTGGTCTTCCTGGGCTCCTTCGGCGTCTTCCCGTACCTCACGGCCGTCGCGGTCACCGGCGTGGTGTTCACGGCGGCGATGTTCTTGTGGACGATCCAGCGCATCTTCCTGGGACCGATGAACACGCGCTGGGCGGCGCTGCCGGATCTGGATCAGCGGGAACGGTTCTCGCTGCTGCCCCTGGCCGCGCTGATGCTCATCTTCGGCATCTATCCGAAACCGCTGATCGACATGATCAATGCCGCGATGACCGGCCTGGTCACCGCGCTGCGCTGAGGAGGCGCGAATGACCGCGGCTGACCTCTGGTCGTTTGCCCCCGAGTTCTGGCTGACCGCGCTGGCCGTGCTGCTGCTGCTGGTCGACCTCTTCAGCGGGCCCGGCCGCCGGATCGCCGTCGCCGTTATTGCCGTGGTCGGGACGCTGCTGTCGATCGTTCCTACCTCGGTACTGCTGCAGGGCGATCCGCGGGCCATCTTCTACGGCACCCTCGCCGTCGACGGGTTTGCCGTCTTCTTCAAGATCATCGTCGCGGTGGCGACCGCCATGGTGATCCTCGCCTCGATCGATTACTTCGGTCGCGGGAACCGCTACGAGGGCGAGTTCTATGCGCTGCTCGTATTCATGGCGGTGGGGCTCGACCTGATGGCGGCAAGCGCCGACCTCATCCTCCTGGCGCTGGCGATCGAGTTCGTCAGTCTGATGTCCTACGTGCTGGCCGGGTACCTGTAGTCCAACCCGAAGAGCAACGAGGCCGGCATCAAGTACTTCCTG
>JBIOXT010000261.1:0-13437 GCA_044869795.1 bacterium
GACCTTCTTGATCGACGAAGGCGGCAAGGTGTTTCGCGTCTTTCCGAAGGTGCAACCGCAGGGCCACTCCGCCGAGGTGCTCGCGGCACTACGGGACGCCTGAACTCACACAACCCCCCCGACTCACACAACGGAATGCCAGAGCATCATCAATTCCGTTTCGGACTCCGTTTGGTCAGTTGTGTCAGTTGTGTGAGTGACGTTAGTTGTGTGAGTCAGAATTTCATTCCGGCCCTGGCAATCCCCTGAATGAAGTAGCGCTGCAGGACGAAGAACAGCACGATCACCGGCAGCACCGAGAACGTCGCCGCGGCCATCAGCAGACGGGGCTGGGTGCCCCATTCACTGGAGAACGAGAGCAGGCCGACCATAATCGGGCGCATCTGCGGCGTGTTGGTGACGATCAGCGGCCAGGTCAGCGCATTCCACGATCCCAGGAACGTCAGCAGCGCGACCGTGATGAAGGCCGGTTTGCTCAGCGGCACCACCACCCGCCAGAGGAACGTCCAATGCGAGGCGCCGTCGATGGTCGCGGCATCCTGGAGTTCCGTCGGGATGGTGGCGAAGAATTGGCGCATGAAGAAGATCCCGAACACGCTGCTGAGGAACGGGATAATCAGCGCGTAGTAGGTGTTCAGCCAGCCGAGCCGCGAGACGGTGACGTAGTTGGGCACCAGCTGCACTTCCCCCGGGACCATCAGCGTGCCCAGGAAGATCACGAAGAGGATCTCCCGTCCGGCAAACCGCATCCGCGCGAACGCGTAGCCGGCCAGCGCCGATGTGATCAGGACCCCGACGGTCTCCATCACGGCAATGAACGTGCTGTTGAAGAAATACCGGCCGAAGGGCGCATGCGTCCAGGCGTCAACGAAATTCTGCCACTCGATGCGGGAGGGAATCCAGGTGAACGGATCGGTGAAGATCTCATGCAGCGGCTTGATCGAGGTCACGACCATCAGGTAGTAGGGGAGCAGCATCACGGCCACGCTGGCGAGCAGCGCCGCGTGGACCAGCAGCGTGCCGCGTCGCGCCGCGCGGACGGAGGCCGCGGAGCCGACGGCCGGGGCAGTCAGCGTCTCAGCCATGGTCAGGCGTCATAGTGCACCCGGCCGGCCAGCAGGCGCCGCTGCAGCATCGTGATCAGGAAGATGATCGCGAACAGGACGTAGGCCTGCGCGGCCGCCGAGCCCATCCGGAAGTACTGGAATCCCTCGCGGTAGATGGAGTACACGATCGTCAGCGTGCGGTCCAGCGGGCCGCCACCGGTCATGAACAGCGGCAGGGCGAAGACCTTGAACGCGCCGATCATGCTGATGACGAGGATGAAATAGGTCGTCGGGGACAGCAGCGGCAGCGTGATGTGCCGGAAGGCCTGCCAGGAGTCGGCGCCGTCGATCTGCGCCGCTTCGTAATACTCAGGCGAGATGTTCTGCAGCCCGGCGAGGAAGATGACGATATCGCGCCCCAGACTGCCCCAGATCGCCACCACGATCAGCGCGGGCATCGCCAGGTGTTCGTTGAGCAGCCACTGCTGCTGCCCGACGCCGACCCGGCCGAGCAGGTAGTTGAGCAGCCCGAACTGGTCGGGGTGGTACAGCCACTGCCAGACCATCGCGGCGGCCGCCAGCGGGGTGACGTAGGGGATAAAGAACGCCGTGCGGTACCAGGACATGCCTGAGAGTTTGCGGTTCAGCAGCACCGCGAACCCCAGGGCCAAGGGGAGCGCCAGCGCGACGGAAACCACCGAGAAGTAGGTGGTGTTGCGGAGCGCGGCGAGGAACTTGGGATCGCTGAGCAGGGCGACGTAGTTCGCCGCGCCCACGAACGGTTTGACCGGATCGATCAGGTTCCAACGCAGCAGGCTGACGTAGAACGCGTAGACGATCGGGAAGAGGTGGAAGACGGCCAGCACGGCGGTGGCCGGCAGCAGGAAGGCATACGCCTCCAGATGTTCCAGCAGCCGCCGGCCGCGCCGGGAGGTCACCTACTTGCGCTGGGCCAGCAGCCGGTTGGCTTTCGCCGCCGCCTGATCGAGCGCGTCTTTGGCCGTCACCTTCCCCAGCAGCGCCGCCTCGACGGCGTCGGAGATGATGTCTCTGATCTCCTGCCACTCCGCCATGCTGGGCTCGGTCTTGGCGAACTCCAGGGAATCCAGCCCCGCCCGCACCTCGGGGTTGTCGCGGAGGAACACGCGCATCAGCGTCGAGTCCCGTCCGGACCGTCGCACGGGCATGTAGAACGTCTTCAGCGACCAGCGGGTGGTCCCATTGGTGCCGGTGATGAACTTGATGTACTTCCAGGCCGCGGCCTGCTGCTCGGGCGACGCCTTGGCCATGATGGCCACATCCGTGCCCGACAGCAGCGTCGCTCGATTCCGCTTGTACGGCAGCGGCGCCAGGCCGACCTTGAACTTGCCGCCCACGGCCGCCAGCGCGAACGAGTATCCGGGGTTTGTTGCGAAGTACATGGCGACTTTCCCGGCCGCAAAGTCCGCATCCGCGAAGCCGGGCAGCACGTAGGCCGTCTTGTCCTTGTTCACGAAGTCCACCAGCCACTGCAGGGCTTCCACGCCCGCGGGGCCGTTGAACGCCACTTCCTTGCCGTTGGCTTTCATGAACTCGCCGCCGTTGGTGAGCATCATGGTGCTGAAGTAGTCCACGGTCGGGCGCACGACGAACCCGTACCGGACGACGCGGCCGCCTTCGGTCTTCGTCAGCGCCTTCGCCGCCGCGGCGAACTCGTCCCACGTCTGGGGCACCTTGACGTTGGCCTCTTTGAACAGGTCGATGTTGTAGAAGACGATGTAGAGACTCTTGTTGAACGGCATCGTCCACATCACGCCGTCAAAGGTGTTGGCCTGGCGGAGGATGGGAATGATGTCGTTGACGTCCTCGCTGGACAGGCCGTCCGGGCCTTTGATGAACCGTTCCATCGGGACGACGGCATTCGCCCGGATCAGTTGATCGGTCCACGTCGGGAATAACTGGGTGATCGTCGGTGGGTTGCCGGCCGCGACAGCGGCGATCAGCTTCTGGTTGAGCACGCCGTAGTTGCCCTGGTAGATCGCGTTGACCTGGATGCCGGGGTTGAGCTTGTTGAAGTCTGCGGTCAGCTCGTCGATCGCCGGCAGCAGGACCCCGCTCATCCCGTGCCAGAACGTGATCGACACCGGCCCGCCGGCGGCAGTCGGCGCGATCAAAGCGGCGACGAGCAGCAGCCCGGCCAACGCCAGGCGGGCGGTTCGCCACGTGCGGGTCTTCATCGAAGGCCTCCTCAAGACTGTTCTCGGGGTTGTCGGTGGGAACGTTCTACTGGACGAACAGCGGGTCCTGTTCAGGGGTAGAGTCTGTTGATCAGGCGCGGAAACGGAATGGCTTCCCGGATGTGTTCGATCCCCGCGATCCACGCCACCGTGCGCTCGATGCCCAGGCCGAAGCCGGAATGCGGCACCGACCCGTACCGGCGCAGATCGAGATACCACTGGTAGGTCGCCGCCGGGAGGTCGTGTTCCTCCAGCCGGCGCTCCAGCAGGGACAGATCATGGATCCGCTGCCCGCCGCCGATGATTTCGCCGTAGCCCTCCGGGGCGAGCAGGTCCGCCGAGAGCACCACGTCGGCGCGGTCTGGGTCGGGCTGCATGTAGAACGCCTTGCACTTCGCCGGGTAGTGGTGGACGAACACCGGCCGGTCGTACGCCGAGGAGATCACCGTTTCCTCGTCCGCGCCGAAATCCTCACCCCACGGCAGCGGTTTGCCCGCGCGCTCGAGCATCCCCAGCGCGTCGTCGTACGAGATCCGCGGAAAAGGCGGCCGCACCGATTCGAGTGTGTCGACGTTGCGGTCCAGGGTCTCCAGGTCCGCGCGCCGGCGGTCGGCAACCCGGGCCACGACCGCGCTGACCATCTGTTCGGCGAGGTCCATGTATTCGTCCAGCGTCATGTAGGCGGCCTCCGGCTCCACCATCCAGAATTCCGTGAGGTGCCGGCGGGTCTTTGACTTTTCGGCCCGGAACGTCGGGCCGAAGCAGTACACGCGGCCGAACGCCATCGCCGCGGCCTCGTTGTACAACTGTCCGGACTGCGTGAGGTAGGCCGTGCCGAGGTCGAAGTAGGGCGTTTCAAACAACGTCGTCGTGCCTTCCACCGCCGCGGGCGTCAGGATCGGCGTATCCACGCGCAGAAACCCCTGACGGTCGAGGAAGTCGGTGCACGCGCCGATGACCTCCGCGCGGATGCGCATCAGCGCATGCTGCCGCCGGCTGCGCAGCCAGAGATGGCGGTGGTCCATCAGGAATTCGACGCCGTGTTCTTTCGGGGTGATGGGGTACGGATCAGCCGGCTGCACGATCGCGAAGTCTCGGACCGCCAGCTCATACCCTCCCGGCGCCCGGGGGTCGGCGCGGACGACGCCGCGCACGAGGACCGACGACTCCTGGGTGACCGCATCGCCGGCCTCAAAGGTCGCCTGCGACACGTCCTGCCGGGCCATCACGCACTGCATCAGTCCCGAGCCGTCGCGCACCTGCAGAAAGTGGATCTTCCCGCTGCTGCGCTTGTGATACAGCCAGCCGCGGATTTCAACATCCTCGCCGGCGTGGCGGCCTGCTTCGTCGATGCGCATCAGGGTCGTCACGGGTCCACCAGTTGCCCCGCTCATTCTTCTAAGGTATACTAGCATCGTCGCGATAGCATGCGCGGCGCAAAGCCGTTTTCTTCGTGTGACCTGGAGTGGGTTGGATCGACCCACTCTTTTTTATGGAGAAGGTGGAGGGCAGGCGATGATCGCGCGCCAGGGCATTGCCCGGCAGGTCGAGGAACTGGTGCGGCCGATCGCCCAGCGCATGGGGGTGGAGGTCGTTGATGTCCAGGTCGCCGGGGGCGGCAAGACGACGATCCTGCGTGTCCTCGTCGATCGACCCGACGGCGGGATTACGATCGAAGAGTGCGCGCGGGTCAGCGAGTCGCTGAGCCGGCAGCTGGACCTGTACGATCTGTTTCCGCATGCGTATACGCTGGAAGTTTCGTCGCCGGGGCTCGACCGGCCGCTGCGCACGGAGGCCGACTTCCGGCGCTTCGCCGGGCGGCGGGCGGAGGTCGTGATGGTCTCGCCCCTCGACGGCCAGCGCCGCTTCCGCGGCCGCGTGCTTGGAGTCGTGGCCGGGGCGGCGGTCCTGGAGATCGATCAGCGTCAGATCCACCTGCCGCTGGAGCAGGTCGCGTCGGCGAAGCTGACGGTGGAGAT
Source organism: bacterium (assembly GCA_044869795.1). GTDB lineage: Bacteria > Sysuimicrobiota > Sysuimicrobiia > Sysuimicrobiales > Kaftiobacteriaceae > DASXUC01. Next base: position 5,242 of record JBIOXT010000261.1, read on the forward strand.
GGAGGATCTTCGCGCGGATCTCGCTCCGAGGTCCACGGACAGTTGAGGTGCGGGCCATGAACGTCGAATTGATGAAAGCGCTGGAACAAATCGAAGAAGAAAAGGGCATCTCGAAGGACGTCATCGTCGAAGCCATCGAGGCGGCGCTGCTGTCGGCCTACAAGAAAAACTACGGCGCGTCGGCGCAGAGCATGCGCATCGAGATGGACCGGCAATCCGGGGAGATGCATGCCTTCCAGATCCGGACGATCGTCGAGTCCGTCGACGACGAGAACACGCAGATCTCCCTGGCCGAAGCGCAGGAGTGGGATCCGACGGCGACCGTCGGCGAGATGGTTGAGATCGAGGTGACGCCGCGGGATTTCGGCCGCATCGCCGCCCAGACCGCCAAGCAGGTCGTCGTGCAGCGGCTCCGCGAGGCCGAACGCGATCTGGTCTACAAGGAGTTCCGGGACCGCGAGGGCGACATCGTCACCGGGATCGTGCAGCGCATCGAGCGCAAGAACGTCTACCTCGACCTGGGACGGATCGAGGCGGTCCTGCCGCCGACCGAGCAGATTCCGCGGGAGAGTTACCGGCAGAGCGAGCGGATCAAGGCCTACGTGGTCGAGGTGCGCCAGGGGACCCGCGGGCCGCAGATCGTCGTCTCGCGGACGCATCCCGGGCTGCTGAAGCGGCTGTTCGAGTTGGAAGTGCCTGAGATCTACGAGGGGATCGTCGAGATCAAGGCCATCGCGCGCGAGGCGGGGGGACGGAGCAAGTTCGCCGTGGCCTCGCGCGACAAGAACGTCGACGCCGTCGGCGCCTGCGTCGGACCCAAGGGGTCGCGCGTGCAGTCGATCGTCGACGAACTGAAGGGGGAGAAGATCGACATCGTCTCCTGGAATCCGGATCAGGCTCTGTTCGTGGGAGCGGCGCTCTCGCCGGCCAAAGTGTCGCGCGTGGAGATTGACGAAGACACCAAGACCGCGCTGGTCATCGTGCCCGACAACCAGCTGTCCCTGGCGATCGGAAAGGAAGGCCAGAACGCCCGGCTTGCCGCCAAACTGACGGGCTGGCGCATCGACATCAAGAGCGAGACGCAGATCAAGGAAATCGAAGCCAAGAAGCTGTTCGTCGATCTGCCGGAGGAGACCGCTGATGCCGCGGTCGAGGCGGCACCGGCGGAAGCCGCCGCGGTCGCTGAGGTCGCCGGTGAGGTGGCGGAGACCGCGGAGCACGTGGCCGATGAGGGTGCCCCGGCGGGGACGGTCGAGGCGATCGAAGCCGACGCCGAGGAGGTCGCCATGGCCGCCGATGAGATTGCCGAGGCCGGCGTCGAAGGCGAACCGGAACTGAGCGAGGCGGAGATGCCTGAAGCCGAGATGATCAAACAGGATGGCTAGGATCCGCCGCATTCCCATGCGTACCTGCGTCGCCTGCGGCCGGTCGCGGCCCAAGCGCGAGCTGGTCCGCGTCGTCCGCACGCCCGCCGGCGACGTGCGCATCGATCCGACGGGGAAGCTCTCCGGCCGGGGAGCCTACGTCTGTCACGATGCGGCGTGTGCCGATGCCGGACTGCGTGCGCAGCGGCTGGCCCATGCGCTGGAGACGGTGATTCCCCCTGACATCGCCGAGGAGCTGCGGCGCGCGACGACCCCGGTTGGAGGCGTGCCGTCCTGATGCGCGTCCACGAACTGGCAAAAGAGCTGGGGCTGTCCAGCAAGGCGCTGATGGACACGCTCACGGCCATGAAGGTGAGCGTGAAGAGCCACAGCTCCTCGCTGGACGACGTGACCGTGGATCGCATCCGGCGGCAGGTGAAGGGAAAGGCGCAGCCCGCGCCCGCGGCGCCGGCGACTCCGAGCCGTGTGGCGAAGACGCCGACCGGCGAGCGGATCCTCGGGATGCGCAAGATCGTCCCACCGCCGCAGCCGGTCGAGGAGCCGGCAGCCGCCGCGCCGGAAGCGGACGCGGCGGCCCGCGAGGCGCCGGCGCAGATTCCTGCTGCCGCGCCCGCCGCCGATCTCAAGCCCGCGGCGGTGACCGAACCGAAGAAGCCGGTGCCCGCCAAACCGTCGCCGCGGCCCGCGCAGCCCAGTGCGGCTCCGAGCACCGCCGCCCGGCCGGCGGCGAGGGGGCCGTCTGCGCCGCCCGCGCCTAAGACTCCGACGAAGGACGTGCGACCGTCGCCGCCGCGAGGGGGGCCCGCGCCATCACGGCCGCAGATCCGCCCGGCGCCTCCCCGCCGCGAAATGCCCAGACACGCCCCCGCGCCCCCGCCGCCGGCCCCGCAGCCGTTCCCCCCGTTCGTGTCGGCGCCGGGACCGTACGCACCACCGCGGGAACGCAAGACGCGCGAGCGGATTCCGCCGCCTCCGATGGAGCCCATCGCCCCGCCGCCGGTCGTGGCGGCCCAGATCGAGTTGAGTGGACCGCTGACCGTTACCGAGCTGGCGGCGAAGCTGGAGATCGGCGCCGGCGAGGTCGTCAAGAAACTCCTCGATCAGGGAGTCCTGGCAGGGATCAACCAGCAGATTCCGCTCGAGGCCGCGACGAAGGTGGCCGAAGCGCTGGGGTCATCGGTCCGCAGAGCCGCGGTCCGGGCGGCGGCTCCTGCGCGCACGACGAAACGGCTGGAGGTGGCCAAGGATGCGGCCTCGCCGCTGCGGCCGCCGGTCGTGACGATCATGGGTCACGTCGATCACGGCAAGACGTCCCTGCTGGACGCGATCCGCCAAACCAACGTGGCGGACCGGGAGTTCGGGGGCATCACCCAGCACATCGGCGCGTCGACGATCGATGTGAACAGCCGCCGGATCGTCTTCATCGATACCCCCGGACACGAGGCGTTTACGACGCTGCGCGCGCGCGGTGCCCAGATCACCGACATCGCCATCCTGGTCGTCGCCGCCGACGACGGCGTGATGCCGCAGACGATCGAAGCGGTGAACCACGCCCGCGCCGCCGGCGTGCCGATCATCGTCGCCATCAACAAAGTCGATCTGCCGCAGGCCAATCCCGACAGGGTGAAGCAGCAGCTGGCCGAGCTGGGGCTGACCCCGGAGGATTGGGGCGGCGACACCGTGACCGTGCCGGTCTCGGCGCGCACCAAGCAGGGTCTGCCCGAACTGCTGGAGATGATCCTGTTGGTGGCCGAGCTCCACGAGCTCCGCGCCGATCCGTCCCGACCGGCCCGCGGGACGGTCGTGGAGGCGCAGCTGGACAAGGGCCGCGGTCCCGTGGCCACCGTGCTCGTCCAGGAAGGGACGCTGCGGGTCGGGGATGCCGTCGTGGCCGGGGAAGCCTACGGACGCGTGCGGGCCATGGCCGATGCCCGCGGCGGGCGCACCACCGAAGCGGGACCCTCCGCGCCCGTTGAGGTCGTTGGTCTCGGCAGCGTCCCGGTGGCCGGCGATCTCCTGGAAGTGGTGCGCGACGAACGTCTTGCCAAAGCCGTGGCCGAAGAGCGGACGGAGCGGCGGCGCGCCGCCGAAACCGCGACGGCACGCGCCGGCGGCGAGGATCTCTACGCCCACGCCGAGGGTCCGAAAGAACTGCGGATCATCTTGAAGGCGGACGCCCACGGATCGGTGGAGGCCCTTTCGGCGGCGATCTCGCGCCTGAGCACGCCGGAAGTCGGCGTCACCGTGCTGCATGAGGCCGTCGGCAACGTGACCGAATCCGACGTGATGCTGGCGGCCGCCAGCCGCGCGCTGATCGTCGCGTTCAACGTGCGGCCCGAGGCGCAGGTGCGGAAGCTGGCGGACCAGGAGCAGGTCGACCTGCTCTCCTACCGGATCATCTACGAGGCCATCGACGACCTCAAAGCGCGCACCCGCGGCCTGCTGGCGCCGAAGCGGCGGGAGGTGTCGTTGGGCCAGGCGGAGGTCCGCCAGACGTTTGCCATCTCGCGGCTGGGGACCATCGCCGGCTGCTACGTGACCAACGGCGCGATCAACCGCGGCGCGACCATCCGTGTGATCCGCGACGGCGTCGTCGTGCACGAGGGAAAGATCTCCTCGCTGCGGCGCTTTAAGGAGGACGTCCGCGAGGTGACCGAGGGGTTCGAGTGCGGCATCGCGCTGGAGCGCTTCAACGACGTGAAAGAAGGCGACATCTTGGAGGCGTTCGAAATTCGGGAAGAGCCCGCTTAGTTGAACGTTGAAAGTTGGAAGTAACTGCCAGCTTCCAACTTCGAACTTCCAACTGGGTTTCGCACATGGTGGTCGGCGTTCTGCGAGTCGAGTTTAGTCTGCCCGGCAGCCGCAGTCTGAAGGACAAGCGCCGGCTGGTGCAGAGCCTGCTGGATCGGCTGCACAATCAATTCCACGTGGCGGCCGCGGAGGTCAACCACCAGGACAGCCTGCGGCGCGCCGACGTCGCCGTGGCGTGCGTGAGCAGTGCCGCCCGGCATGTCGATCAGATCCTCGCGCGCGTCGTCGAAGTCATCGAGCGCGAGACCGAGATGGTCGTCGTCGATTATCAGACCGAGTTGCGGTGATTGCCATGACGCGCCGGGCCGAACGTCTGCAGGAGTTCTTGAAAGCTGAACTCAGCCAGATCATCCAGCAGCAGCTCAGCGATCCCCGCATCGGGTTCGTGTCGATTACCGACGTCGAGGTCAGCGAAGACCTGCGGCATGCGCGGGTGTTCGTCAGCGTGCTGGGCGGCGACGAGGCCAAAGAACAGACGATGAGCGGGCTGCGCAGCGCGGCGGGGTTTATCCGCGGTGAAGTGGCCCGGCGCATGCAGACCCGCTATACGCCCGAGATTGCGTTCAAGCTCGACCAGTCGATCGAGCAGGGGACGCGCGTGGTCACGCTCATTCGCGACGTGACCGAAGGGACCCATGAGGAGCCACCCGGTCCACCAGATCGCGGCGACGCTCCGGACGAGCCGTAACGTCCTCATCGTCTGTCACGTCGGGCCGGACGGCGACTGTATCGGGTCGGCGCTCGGTCTGGCACTGGCGCTGGACGCGCTGCGCATCCCCGCTGTCGTCGGCAGCGCCGACGGCGTGCCGGCGAGCCTCGCGTTCCTGCCGTCTAGCAGCCGGGTCGTCACCTCGCCGCCGGTCGGCCCGTTCGATGCGGCCGTCGCGATGGAATGCAGCACCCCCGACCGGGCGGGAACGTTCGCCCAGGCAATGGCGGCGGCGAAGACCCTCGTCAACCTCGACCACCACCTCAGCAACAGCGGCTATGGCTCGATCGTGTACTGGGACACGCAGGCGGCGGCGGCCGGGGAACTGACCTACGATCTGGTGACCGCCCTGGACGTACGGATCACGCCCGAGATCGCGCAGTGCCTGCTCGCCGCGATCGTCACGGACACCGGTGTCTTTCGGTACCCCAACGTCACCCCAGGCGTGCTGCGGCTGACCGCCGACCTCATTGAAGCCGGCGGGGCGATCCACCCGATCGTCGAGCAGGTCTATGAGACGCGCACCCCCGGCGCGCTGCGGCTGCTGGGCCGCGCGCTGGCCGATCTGCAGCGTTCGCCCGATGGGCAGGTCGCCTGGACTGTCGTCACACCGGACATGCTCGCGGCTGCCGGGGCGCTGGCGGAGGACACCACCGGGATCGTCGGGATGCTCAGGCAGATCCACGGGGTCCGGGTGGCGTTGATGTTCGAGGTTGCGCCCGACGGCGTGCGCGTCAGCATCCGGTCGCGGGACGGAGCCCGGTCCAACGTCATCGCCGAGGCGATGGGGGGCGGCGGCCACAGCGGGGCCGCCGGGTTCACGCGGCCGGCGCGGCTGGACGACGTCGTGGCCGCTACGCTGCTGGAAGTCAAGAAAGAACTGGCGCCGTGACCGCCCCCTCCGGCATCGTGAACCTCCTCAAGCCGGTGGGGATGACGTCGCACGACGTCGTGGACGTGGTCCGCCGCATCGCCGGCACGCGCCGCGTCGGGCACACCGGAACGCTGGACCCCGGCGCCACCGGCGTGCTGGTGGTGTGCATCGGGCGGGCCACCCGGATCGCCGAGTTCCTCGCTGAAGCCGACAAGGAGTACCGCGTGGAAATTGCCTTCGGTCTATCCACCGATACCGGCGATGCCTACGGGCACACCGTCCTAACCGGGGACCCCGCCGGTCTGTCGGAGACGGCGATCCGCGGGGCGCTGGAGGCCTTTGTCGGAGACATCGAGCAGATTCCCCCGATGGCCTCGGCGGTGCACGTCGGCGGACGGCGGCTGTACGAAGCCGCGCGGCGGGGAGAGACCGTCGAGGTTCCCCCGCGGCGCGTGCGCATCGACAGCATCGACCTGCTGGAATTCTCGGCCGCCGCCGCTCGCGCGCGGCTGCACGTGCGCTGTTCGAAGGGGACGTACATCCGCCGGTTGTGTCATGACCTGGGGGACCGGCTCGGCTGTGGAGCGCACGCCGCGTTCATGGTCCGCACGCGGGTCGGCCGCTACCGTCTTGCCGGCGCGGTGACTCTGGCAGAGCTCGCCGAGGCCGGCAGGGGCGGCGTGGTGGCCTCGATCATGGAATCGGCCGACAGCGCGCTCTCGGACCTGCCCGCCGTGGAACTGTCGCCGCCGCAGCGCCAGGCGGTGATGCACGGACAGGCGGTGCCGCTGTTCCGCGTGCCGGGCTGGCAGCGGTTGGTGGGAGCCCCGCTCGTGCGACTCTCCGACGCCGGCGGCCTCGTTGCCGTCGCCCGGGTCGACGAGGGGATGCTGAAACCGTTCAAAGTGCTGCGCGATGCGTAAGTGATGGACGTCGTCTACGGGCTGGAGAATTTCCCGAAGCAGAGCCTTCCCGTGGTGGTCTGCCTCGGCACGTTTGACGGCGTCCACCGCGGTCATCGGGCCTTGATCGAGCGGGCCCTCGGCCGCGCCCGCGACCTGCGGGGGCGATGCGCGGTGGTGACGTTCGATCCGCATCCCGTCCGCGTGATCTCTCCCCCGCCGGTGGCCTTGCTGCTGACGACGATTCCCGAGCGGCTGAGCCTGCTCGCCGGGCTGGGCGTCGATGTCACGGTCGTCGTCCGCTTCGATGAGACGGTGCGGAAACAGAGCGCCGAGGCCTGGATCCGCTCGCTCCTCGACGCGACGGCGATGCAGGCGGTCTTCTGCGGGCCCGACTATGCGTTCGGACACGACCGTCACGGCGACGTCGAATTCCTCCGCCGGGTCGGCGAGCGCGAGCGATTCGACGTGCACACGGTTCCGGCCGTCACGGTCGACGGCACGGTGGTGAGCAGCACAACGATTCGCCACCTCGTGCGCGGGGGTGAGGTCGGGGACGCCGCCCGGCTGCTGGGACGGTGGTACGGCGTGCTGGGGCACGTCGTCCGCGGCGACGGGCGCGGCGTCGGGCTCGGATTCCCCACCGCCAACCTCCTGCCGCCGGAGGACAAAGTGCTTCCGGCGACGGGGATCTATGCGACGTTCGTCCACACGGAGGCGCGCGCCTACGGGGCGGCCACCAGCGTAGGGACGCGGCCGACGTTCGGGGGGAAAGAGGTCGTGGTGGAAGCCCACCTGCTCGATTTCGACGGCACGCTCTACGGCGAGTCGATCGACATCCACTTCATCCGGCGGCTGCGCGACGAGCTGACCTTCCCCTCCGTCGATCCGTTGATTGCGCAGATGCAGGAGGATGTGATGGAGACGCGGCGCATCCTCGCCGGCGTCGGTGGCGAACCGTTTGGAGAATCATAAGGCTTGCCACCGCGGCCACGGGCATCGGGGCTGAACGACGCGAGGACATGTTCGTTGCTGGTTCCGCACGAGTATGTTACGATGATGAATGAAGCGTTGGCTGGGAGGTGCGTACCTCCGACGGCCTCTCGGCTTGCGACGGTACTCCATGGAGGTAGCTGCGCGTGGTTCTGCCAAAGACCGCCAAGACCCAGATCGTCGACAAGTTCAAACGCCATCAGGGAGACACCGGCTCGCCGGACGTCCAGATCGCGCTGCTGACCGAGCGCATCAATCAGCTCAGCGAACACCTGGCCACCCACAAGAAGGACGTGCATTCCCGCCGCGGGCTGCTGCACCTCGTCAGCCAGCGTCGGCGCCTGCTGTCCTACCTGATGCGCACGGACGTGAAGCGGTACCGAGAGCTCGTCGACAGCCTTGGCCTGCGGCGGTGACGGAAGGCGTCGCAGCGACCGCTGCCAGGCGCGCGAGACAACAGGGAGCATTCGGGAGCGGGGGATCCCCCGCTCCTTTTCGCATACACCGGATGAGTTGAGGGGG
>JBIOXT010000262.1:0-10236 GCA_044869795.1 bacterium
GGTGCTGGCGGCGCTCGCTTCGATCACGTCCACAAGCGCGGCTGCCGCGCAGACGCCGGAGAAACTTGCCGGACCGCAGCTAGTCGGGCAGATCGCGCCGGGTACGCTGGTGGGCCGCGACGCCGAACTGGCGCGGCTGCGGGAGTTGGTCGAGGCGACCGTTGCAGGACGCGGCGGGGTCGCCGTCGTCACCGGGCCCCTGGGGATCGGAAAGACGCGCCTCGTTGAAGAAGCCCTCACGTTCGCCCGCCTGCGCGGGGTCGCAGTCGTCAGCGGAACCGCCTATGAAAGTGCCCCGCCGTACGAACCGTTCGCCCGTGCCCTGCGCGACCTGGCCCGCGGGGTGGACTCGGAGACCCTGGCGGCGCGGTTAGGAGACGCGGCGCCGGACATCGTGGCGCTGATCCCGGAGCTGAGCCGGCAACTCCCCCGGATTGGCGAGCCCTCGGCCGGCTCGCCGGAGGACCGCAAGCACCGGCTGTTCGCCGGCGTCGCGCAGTTCCTGGGGGCCACCGGCGCCGCCAACCCCATCCTGCTGTTCCTGGACGACATGCACCTGGCGGATGCGGCGACGGTGGAACTGCTGCAGCACGTTGCCCGGCGTGCCGACAGCAGCCGCCTGCTACTGGTCGCGGCCTATCGTCCGGACGAAGTGCCGCCTACCCCGGCGGGACGGAAGTTTGCGCAAGTCACTCACGGACTGGGTCGCGAGGAATTCTGCACCACGATCGCGCTGCGGGCGCTGACCGAAGAGCAGGTCGTCGAGTTGATCAAGGTCATGGCCAACCACCCGGCGCGGCCCGTGGTGTTCGGCCGGCGGATCTACGAAGCCACCGAGGGCAACCCGTACTTCATCGAGGAGGTGATCAAAGGGCTCTTCGAGCAGGGCACGCTGTACATCAAAGACGGCCAGTGGAGCACCGACCTCGACGACGCCGTCCGCACCGCCGCGGCCGATTACTCGATGCTGGCCGTTCCCACCTCGGTGCACGGGGCGGTGGAGGCCCGGCTGCGCACGCTCGACGAGCCGGCTCGGCAAATGCTCACCACTGCCGCCGTGATCGGCAAGCGGTTCGAATTCGACGTCTTGCTGGCCGTGGCCGGCACCGACGAGACTACGCTGCTCGACCGTGTCGAGGAGGCTCTGCGGGCCCAGTTGATCCGAGAAGTCCGCGGATCCGGGGAGGACGTGTACGAGTTCGCCCAGCCGATGCTCCGTCAGGTCCTGTACGATTCCGTTCCCAGGCGGCGCCGTCGCCTGCTGCACCGGCAGATCGGTGAGACGCTGGAGAGCGTTGCCGCCCGCCGGCTCGACCCACGTCTCGAGGCGCTGACGCGGCACTTCTCTGAAGGCGAAGACCTGGAAAAGACCATGAAGTATGGTCGGCTCGCCGCGCGGAAGGCGGCGGACGTATTCGCCTACGACGATGCGGCCGCGTACTTGCGCACGGCCATCGACGCCGCGGACGAACTCGGACTGACGGCCGACCGGTTGGGCCTGATGGAAGCACTCGGCGACCTGGTGTTCAAAGCGGGCCAGCGAGAGGACACCATTCGGGTCTGGGAGGATGCCCTGCAGTTCTGGCGGAGCCTTCCAGGCGGATCGCGGGACGACGGGGCGCGACTGTACCGCAAGCTCAGCGAGGCCGGGTCGCGCTGGTCGATCTATAACCCGCGGGTGCGGGAGCACATCGCAGAGGGACTGAAGCTGCTGGAGGATACGCCCCAGCATCCAGAGCGGATCAAGCTGGTTATCGCGAAAGCGTTCGACCACTACTGGCAGCGCCCCGCCGGACAGGTCGATATCCAAGCCGCGGAAACTGCCGCGCTGGAGGGGTATCGGCTGGCCGAAGCAGCAGGGTCGCTCGAGGACATGTCCGCGGCGCTGGACGCCCTCGCCGGCATCTCCGTCTATACCGCCGACTTCCAGAGAGATCTTGAATTCTCTCTGCGGAGGGTGCCAATCGTTCAGCGGTTAGGCCAGCCCCACGAACAGGTCGATCTGCATCACATGCTGGCTTGGGCATACGAACAGGTGGGGCGTTTCTCTGAAGCCGTGGGTCATGCCGAAGAAGGCGTGGCCCTGGCCAAACGCTCCGGCATCGTCGGCTACTGGACTCAGCTGATCTGGGATGTGACACGCATCTCCACGAAGTGGGGGCGTTGGGACTCAGTGCGAGGGTGGGTGGACGAGCTCGCCGACATCGAGCGACGGTACGGTCGCCGCGATCGCCGGCGGGGCCACATCCTCTCAGCGATCGGCAGGGTCGCTGCACTGCGCGGCAGACCGGACGAGGCCCGCGCCATCGTCGAGGAACTCGACGCAATCCCTCCACCGGGCAACCCGGCGCTGGGCTGGGGCAGTTCGTACGGCAGACTGCTGATCACACTGGCGATTCCGGACCTTGACCGGTCCCGTTCTCTGGTCGAAGAGGGACTCAGGGTCGCCGACACGCCGTGGACCAGGTTGGAACTGGGAATGCTGGCCCTCGAGTTCTCGGCGCTGTCCGAGAACTGGGAGTACGCAGCCCGGTTGGGTGACGAATTCATGGAAACGACGCGGGCGAAGGGTATGCGGTATCACCTCGCCATCGCCTGCCGGGCCATGGGCGCCTACCACCGCACGACAGGGAAGCCCGAGGAGGCTGAGACACTGCTCGGGGAGTCCCGGGACCTGTTCCGCGCCATGGACTGCCCATGGGAGCTGGGGCGGACGCAGCGCGAGCTGGCCCTGCTGCGCCGCGACCAGGACCGCGCCGATGAGGCCGCCGTCCTGCTGAAGGAAGCCCTGGCGCTGTTCGAGAGTATGGCCGCCGTCCCCGACATCGAGCGCACGCGCAGTTTGATCTGAGCATCCACATGATCGGTACCCTGCTCTCCAACCGCTATCGCATCGATGCCCCTCTCGGCGAGGGCGGGATGGGCGTCGTCTATCGTGCCTACGACACGATGCTCAACCGCACCGTAGCCCTCAAGATGCTCTCCCCCCACCTCATCGGGGACGAAGGCGTCAAGCGGCTGCTGAGGGAGGCGCAGGCCGCCGCGCAGCTCACGCACCCGAACATCGTCTCCGTCTACGACGTCATTGACACCGGCGATACGCGACTGATTGTCATGGAGTACGTCGACGGTCGTCCGCTCGCCGAGCTCATTCCGATGGACGTCCCCCGAGCCATCGACATCATCAGCCAGGTGTGTCGCGCGCTGCAGTACGCGCATGCCCGCGGCGTCGTGCACCGCGACATCAAGCCCGAGAACATCGTGGTCACCGCCGACGGGGCCGCCAAGTTGATGGACTTCGGGCTGGCCCGATCGGAGGGGCGCAGCCGGATGACGCAGTCCGGGTTGATCGTCGGTACCGTCGCGTACATGGCCCCTGAGCAGGTGCTGGGGGGAACCGTCGATGCGCGGACAGATCTGTACTCGGTAGGCTGCGTGTTGTACGAATCCCTAACCGCGCGCAAGCCGTTCGGCGGCGAGGATCCGTTCACCGTGCTCAGCCAGCAGGTCAACGTCACACCGGTGGCCCCTCGCTGGCACAACGATGCGATCCCGCCGACGCTGGACGCCATCGTCATGCGGCTGCTGGCAAAAGATCCCGCGGAACGTTATGCAACCGCCACGGCCGTGATCGAAGCCCTGGAACTTGCCGCGTCGGCCGCGGCAGGCGAGATGCCCGACACCGGGGCCGCGCCGGCGGGCACGGCGACACGGACCACGCTGCTGGAGCACATCGTTCGTGGCAAATTGGTGGGGCGGTCGGCCGAACTTGCTGAACTGCGGGAGCATCTCGACCGCATGCTCAGCGGCGAGGGGCGTCTCGTGCTCGTTTCCGGCGAGCCGGGCATCGGGAAAACCCGGCTGGCCGAGGAACTCGCGGTCTATGCCCACCTGCGGGGGGCCCGGGTTCTTCGCGGCCACTGCTACGAACAGGACGTGGGCGTGCCCTATCTGCCGTTCGTGGAGAGCCTGCGGCAGCTGCTGCAGCACTCCGGCGACGCGCTTCAGCAGATGGGCGACCGGGCCGCCGATCTGGCACGGCTCCTCCCCGAAGCGGGCCGCGCCAGGCCCGACGGTCCGGCGCTGTCTCCGGAGGATGAGCGCGTGCGCGCGTTCGAGGCGGCGGCGCAGTGGGTGTCGCTGGCATCCGCCGCTCACCCGCTGGTCTTCCTGCTCGACGACCTGCACTGGGCCGACCAGGCGAGCCTGCGCCTGCTCCACCACCTGGCCCGCAGCACGCGCACCGACCGCGTGCTCATCACCGGCACGTACCGCGAGATGGAACTCGACATGGAGCATCCGCTCAACGACGCGATCAGCCAGATGAACCGTGAGCGGCTGTTCTACCGCCTGCCCCTGCGCCGGCTCTCTGAGGAAGATACGCGCGCGCTGCTGTCGGGCCTGTTCGACGTCGAGACGTCGCAGGAGCTGGCGGGCGCGATCCACCGCGAGACTGAGGGCAACCCGTTCTTCATCGAGGAAGTGGTCAAGGCCCTGGTGGAAGAAGGGAAGATCTACCGCGAAGGCGGGCGCTGGCAGCGGCTGGAGATCGATCAGCTCGAGATTCCCCAGAGCGTGAAAGCCGCCATCGGCCGGCGCGTGCAGAAGGCGTCCGAGACGTCGAAGCGCGTCCTCACGATCGCCGCCGTCATCGGCCGGGAGTTCGATCCGGATATCCTGGTCAAGATCAGCCAGCTTGATGAGGACGCCGTCCTCGATGCCCTTGATGAGGCGGTCCACCTCCAGGTCATCCAGGAAACGAAAGTGGGGCGAGGGACGGGCTACACCTTCGAGCACGCGCTCATCCGGCAAACGCTCTATGACAACCTCAACGCGCGGCGGCGGGCCCGCCTCCACCAGCAGGTCGGTGAAGCCCTGGAGGCGCTGCATGGCTCGCGCCCCGACGAACACCTGGAAGCGCTCGCCTACCACTACGGTGAAGCCGGCACGGCGGCGGCGGAGAAGGGGGTCGAGTACAATCTCCGCGCGGCACGTAAGGCCGCCGGGCTTTTCGCCCTGGAAGAGGGCGAGCGGCGAATCGGGGTGGCGCTGGAGCTTGCCGAAGCTACCGGCGATTCCGCGCGCCAGATCGCCGCGTACCGCGAGTTGGGGGATCTGTTCCTCACGTTCGAAGAGCGCCAGCGGGCGTCCGACGCCTACGAGCGTGCCGTCGAGCTTCTCGCAGCCGAAGGCGCAGAATCGTCCGAGGACGCGCTTGCACTGTACCTGAAATTTGCGGAGGCGAGCTCGGCGTTCGGCACCGATCACGTCCTAAAGGCGGCGGACTTCGCCAGAGCCGCCGTCGAGATGATGAGCGATCAGCCGGATCAGCCCAGGAAGGCACGCGCGCTGTCGCTTCTGGCGATGCACGAGGTCCGCGGTGGAGACTTACAGGCCGGCCGCGCGCACGCGCAGGAGGCGATCGATTCGGCGATTCGCCTGAATGATCGCGAGGAACTCGCCAAAGCCTACCAGGCCATGGCGTCCGTCCATCGCTCAAGCAACGAGTGGGACCGGTTCCACGACGTCGTCCAGAAGCGGCGGGCCGTGCTCGGGACATCACTCACGGCCGTGGATGGCACCCTGTACTCCGATCTTGTTCAGAGCTACCTCCATGCCGGAAACGCGCCGGAGGCCGAACGCACGGCGCGAGAGTTCCTCAAACTTGCGGAGAAACTCCGCAGCCCGACGGCGATGTTTCAAGCTTACCGGTGGTTGGGTTCCGCCCTGCTGCAAGCCGGAGAGTGGGACGAAGGACTCGAGATGCGGGCACGCGGCATCGAGCTCGGCCGGCGCATCAGGGGAGTAGAGTTCCTTCATGGATGGAACCTAGCCTACGGCGCGCAGCTGATGGCCTTCCGGGGCGGGGATGAGCAGGCCCGGGCGTGGATCGCAGAGGTTGACGCACTGCGCTACGATGTGCCCCCCGAGCATCACAGCCCACGCCAGGTGGTACTGGATACTGCCCGCTGGTTGGAAGACCGGAACCTTGCGACCCGCCTGATGCCTCTGGTGGAAGCCGAGGAGCCGCGGTGCATGACATGCCGCCTGATGTTCCATCTAACTGTGGGGGCGACGAAAGCGTGGTTAGGGAGCGTTGATGAGGCAGAGGCGAGCCTGCGCGAAGCCAGGCAGATCATCCCCGCAAACCCCGACCCTGACTCCCTGATCGAGGTTGCACTCCTCGAAGCTGAGATTGAGACGGCCCGGGGAGACCTGGATGCTGCCGTTGAGCATGCACAAGAGGCGCTGAGGCACAGCGCCGACCTCCCGGCGAGCCTGGCCGGCATTTGGAAGGGGATGTACCAGCACCGATCGGCCCGCATCTTCCTGCGTCGCCGCACGCCGGAGGATCTCTCCCTCGCCCGGCAGCTGCTGGCCGACGCGCTCGCGTCGTATCAGAGTGTGGGCGCCGTCAGGCTTGCGGAACAAGTGAACGCCCTCCTGGCCTCAACAGACGCATGATCGGCACACTCCTCTCCAACCGCTACCGCATCGATGCCCCGCTCGGCGAAGGCGGCATGGGCGTTGTCTACCGCGCCCACGACACGCTGCTGGACCGGCTCGTCGCGATCAAGTCGCTCGCGTCGCACTTCACGACTCCCGATGGCCTCAAGCGGCTGCTCCGGGAAGCGCAGGCCGCGGCGAGACTGACCCATCCGGGGATCGTCGCTACCTACGACGTCCTCGAAGACGGCGACGGGCGGTTCATCGTCATGGAGCTGGTCGAGGGCAGAACGCTGCGTGAGGTCATTCCGATGCCCTGGCGCGAGGCGACCACCGTCATGCGCGGCGTGTTCGAAGCGATCGACTTCGCGCACAGCCGGGGAATCATCCACCGCGATCTCAAGCCCGAGAACATCATCGTTACCAGCAACGGCTCGCCAAAAGTCATGGACTTCGGCCTCGCGCGCTCCGAAGGTGGAAGCCGGATGACTCAGACCGGGATGGTAGTCGGAACCGCGACCTACATGGCGCCCGAGCAGGCGTTGCGGGGGAAGGCCGTCCCGCAGAGCGACCTCTACGCGCTGGGCTGTGTGTTCTACGAAGTGCTCACCGGCGCTCCGCCGTTTTCCGGTGAGGACCCATTGGCGATCATCACGCAGCACATCAACCTCCCGCCCCGGACCCCGCGGCAGGCGGTGCCCGACCTGCCCCCGGCGATCGAAGCACTGATTCTCAAGCTGCTGGCGAAGGATCCGGCCGAGCGGCCTCAGAGCGCGGCGGACGTCGTCAAGCTGCTCGATCTGACGCAGTCCGTCCGGGCCGCCGAGGGAAGAGTGGGTATCGAGCCCTCGCCCACAGACCGAGTGCGGCACTCCCGGCTGGTTGGGCGCCAAGACGTCATGGGTCGCCTGCTGGAGCACCTCGACCATGCGATGGCCGGGGCCGGCGGGGTCGTCATGATCAGCGGGGAGCCCGGCATCGGGAAGACTCGGATCATCGACGAGATGGTTGCGGGTGCGCGGCTCCGAGGCTTCCAGGTCCTCATCGCCAGATGCCACGAGCGCGATACGACGATCCCCTACCTGGCCATCTCGGAAGCGCTGGAGGGATTCGCACGACGCCTCTCGCCGGAGAAATGGGAGAACCTGCTGGCGGCAGGCGGCGATGAGATCCTGCTGTTGGTATCCGACATGCCGCTCAAGCATCTCCCCGCAAGCGCCGTGACCTCACGGGTGGTATCGGCCGGGGCGTACGGAGGCGCCGAACAGCCGCGGGCACTGCCAACCCGAGGGCTGCGCAATCTCCTGACGCATGCCACCCAGGACGCGCCGGTGTTGCTGGTGGTGGACGATCTGCATTGGGCCGACCCGTCTTCGCTGGAACTGCTGCACGACATCGCCGTCTACACCCGCGAGATCCCGCTGCTCATCGTCGGCGCCTACCGGGAGGTCGAGCTGGAGCGCGCACACCCGCTCAACCGCCTGCTCGTCGAGCTCAACCGGCAGCGCGTGGTCACGCGGGAGCGCCTGCGCCGGTTCGCGGCCTCGGACACACACGCCCTGCTCTCGGCGCTCCTGGGTGGCGACGCTCCCGACGACCTGGCCGCGCTAATCCAGGAGGAGACCGAAGGCAACCCATTTTTCATCGAGGAACTCGTCAACGGCCTGATCGAGGACGAACGGCTCCTTTGGAACGAGCACGATGCTGTGTACCGGCTGGCGCCCGGCGTCACGACGGCCCGCCTGGCCGCAGAGATCCCGCAAGGGATCAAAGCCGCGATCGGCGCCCGCCTCGACCATCTCAGCGAAGAGGCGCAGCACGTTCTCAGCCTGGCCGCCGTGATCGGCCGGAGGTTCAGCAGCGACCTGCTCGTCCGTCTCGCTTCGAACCACGGGCTCACGGAAGAGGACGTTGAACGGGCTCTGCATGAGGCCCGGGCCGCCCGATTCATTGGAACAATCGAGCAGCGTGAAGGCTTGGAAGCCGTCAAAGGATACTCCGCTGGGTCATTGGAGGGAGAGGCCGACCTGACGTTTGACCATCCGCTGCTCCATCAGGTGGCTTATGGGGAGCTCGACCGCCGCCGCCGGCGCCGCCTCCATGCGGAGGTCGGCTACCTCCTCGAGGACATGAATCGGGGCCGGGAAAGCCTCCACTCCGAGCGCCTCGCCTACCACTTCCTCGAGAGCGATGATGACCCGAAAGCCATCCACTACGCGATCCGGGCCGGCGACAAGATCCTGCTGGCGTTCTATGACCAGGATCTTGCGCTCGGTTTCTACCTCGCCGCCCTCGAGACGGCGCTCGCGCGGGAGCCCCGCCTGCGCCACCTGAGCACCCGAGCCCCAGTGGCGGTGCACCGTGGGGCCCTGCACCGGTTCACGTCCGAAGAGCGCGAGGCGGTCATTGCCTACCTGGCCGAGGTTCTCGCCACCGTGCGAGGGACCGATGCGGCGAAGGCAGTCGCGGAGCTCGCCGGCCGCATCTGCCTCTCCGCCTTCCACATGGGCGAGGTCTACCAGGCCAGTTTGCGGCTGCATGAAGAGACGCTGCTCGGCCCCGACGTCGAGAAGTTCGTCGCGGAGACGGAGCGCGGGAAGCTCGTCGGCGTCCTGGAGTTCCCGGGGCCCGGAGGGCCGTACCCCGTTGTGTTGCTGTTCCATGGATCGAGCGGCACGAAGGAAGGGATGTTCGAGCAGGCACGGCGGTATCTGCAACGCGGAATGGCGGCGCTGTCCGTGGACCTGCCGGGGTTTGGCGAAACGACCGTCATGGCGACGGCCACCCGGGAAGACGCGCTCGTTCTGCAGGAGATGATCACCGCGGTGTTGAGCCACGACCGGGTGGATCGGCGAGGAGTAGGGATCGCCGGCTGGAGCCTCGGGCCGTGGCACGGGACGATGCTTGCCGCGCATGATGACCGCGTGCGGGCCGTCGTCTCCATCAGCGGCGTATTCAATCCGGGCGACCCACGTCCGGCGAACCTCGGGATCCCCGAGGAGGTTTGGCTGGCAAACCTCCATGCGCGCTGGAAAGCCGGGAAGCGGCCGACACCCGGGCCAATGGAGTGGGGACCGGATACCAACGTCTTCGACGTGGCCCACCAGATCAAGTGCCCGGTGCTCGTGGCTTACGGGGCGCTGGAGCCGGAACGGTTCCGCGCGCAGGGCGAAGAGTTCGCCAGAGCTGTCCCGACCGCGGTCGCCCGTCCGTGGCGCAGCGGCGTCCACGTCCTGGCCAACGTGCCCGAGGCCTACGAGGACGCCGCGGAGTGGATGCGTAAGCAGTTGGTCGAAGGCTAAAACACGGAGGCCGCTTCCACCAGCGGCCTCCGCTCACCGCGCCGGACTGACCCGACCAGTTCCCGCAGCCTTCTCAATCCGATCCGCGCCGATCCGTTCCGATCACTCTCCGCCGCCCGGGCGAACCGGGCCTGCTCCGCGTCACGCAGCTGCTGCTCGAAGAGCTGCCGACTGTGCAGGTGGTTCAGACTCGAACTTTCTATCGTCCTCCCTCCTTTTCTGCGATTGGTTGCGTCCGTACTGCCTGGTAGCTGCGGACTTGTCTTGTCCTGACTATAGGGAACGCGGAGTCGAGACGTTGGCGTCCCGTCACAACAGCCGGGTGAACTGCGTCGCAGCGGCGGCTCAAGGAATCCTCTTTCCTGCAGTAGAAGGCTAGAGTTCACCACGGACAGATGAGGCCGCGGAGCGGCCAACCTCTTTCCCCTCTCCCGTTGGGAGAGGGCTCGGGTGAGGGCATGATCGGCACCCTACTCTCCAACCGGTA
>JBIOXT010000263.1:0-3416 GCA_044869795.1 bacterium
TTCCCGACGCGGTCGCGGTGCACTTCGACGCCGCCGGACGGCCGGGAGACGCGGTGGCGCATCTCCGGGCTGTCGAACAACGGTATGCTGAGCGCACAGTACTGGCGGGGGTCACTCTGACGCTGCGGCGCGGCGATCGGGTCGGTGTCGTCGGCATCAACGGATCGGGCAAGACCACGCTGCTGCGCCTGCTGGCCGGCATCGCGCGGCCGTCCGCCGGCGAGGTCTGGGTCGGTCCCGGCGTGCGGGCCGGGTTTCTCGCGCAGGACACGGACCACCTCCACGGCGGCAGCAGCGTGATCGACGTCGCACTCGATGCGGGGATGTCCCCAGCGCAGTCGCGGGCGCTGCTTGGCGCATTGCTGTTTCGTGGGGACCGGGTCTTTCAATCGGTCAGCAGCCTGTCCGGCGGGGAGCGGACGCGTTTGGCCTTGCTTGACCTGATCGGCCGCCACACCAACCTCTTGCTGCTCGACGAACCGACGAATCATCTCGATCTGCCGTCGCGGGAACGGCTCGAAGATGCGCTCGACGCCTACAATGGGACGTTGGTCATCGCAACCCACGACCGCTACCTCCTGGATCGGCTGTGTACGGCGCTCTGGGTCCTCGACGCAGGAACGGTACGGGTCAGAGAAGGGAACTTTTCGGCTGCGGGCCCGTCTAAATCTGCAGACGGTACGAAGGAGACTGAGTAAGCCCTGTGGACGAAGCGGGACTGATTGCAGCCAGCCGCCGCGGCGATACGGCCGCGTTCGATCAACTGGTCGGCGCGTACCAGGATCGCATCTACCAGGTGGTCTACCGCATCACCGGCAATCCTGAGGATGCGTGGGATGCGGCGCAGGATGCGTTCTTGAAGGCTTTCCGCTCCCTGCCGGCGTTCCGGGGCGACGCGGCGTTTGGTACGTGGCTGCACCGCATCGCGATCAACGCCGCCCTCGACATCGTCCGGCGGCGACCGGCCCAGACCCACGATGCGCTCGAGACGGTCGCGGCGCTTCCGGCGGAGTCCGGCGACCGCGAGGTCGAGCGGCGGGAACTGCAGCGCCGGATCCATCGGGCGATCGCCGGGCTGCCGGCCGACCAGCGCGCCGCGGTCGTCCTCCGCGACGTACAGGGGCTGTCCTACGGCGAGATCGCAGCCGTGCTCAAGGTGCCCCTCGGCACCGTGCGCTCGCGGCTCAGCCGCGCGCGCGAATCCCTTCGACAGGCGCTGGTCGACCTGAGTCCGGCCGCCCGGGAGCAATGGGGGTAGCAGCATGCAGGCCACGCACGTAACAGAACTCCTCTCGCCCTTCCTCGACGACGCGCTTGACGAGCGCGAGCGTGAGCGGGTGCTGCGGCATCTGGATGGGTGCGCGGAATGCCGCGGGCATCTGGCGTCGCTCCGGCGCACGCTGGAAGTTGTCCGGTCCCTGGATCCAGCAAAAGTACCGGATGGGTTTCGGGCCGCGGTGCGCGCGCGCCTCGAAGCCGGCGCAGCGCCCGTGCAGCCGCGCCGCTGGCAGCCGCGCTGGTCATGGCCGGTCGCTCTCGCCGCGGCGGCGGTCGTGATCGTCGGCGTGTTCTCGGCGAATCTGTTCCGGGAAATCCGTCCTCCTGCTGGGGTCGAGCAGTCCGAGCGGGCCGGCCCGGGGCTCGCTCAGGCCCCCTCGCGGGATCTGCGCAGCACGGGCCCGGCCGCTCCGTCCCCTTCGCCGCAGGCATTGACGGCGCCCGGGACCGAGATGCGGAAGATCGTGCGGACGGCACAGCTGGGAGTGGAGGTGGATCAATTCGATGTCACCGCCCAGCGGCTGGTGCAGATTGCCGAGGCCAGCGGAGGGTTCGTGACCGACTCCTCCTATGCGGAAGAAGAGGGCGTCCCGACAGGGACCTTTACGCTGCGGGTGCCGGCGGCGCGCTTTGGGTCCGTGATGCAACAGGTGGAACGCCTGGGCACGGTGACGCAGCGCCAGATCAGCGGTTCTGATGTGACCGAGGAGTTCATCGACGTGCAGGCGCGCATCCGCAACCTGCAGCGCCACGAGCAGCGGCTGCTCAGCTTCATGGACCGCGCCACGAAGGTCTCGGATCTGCTGGCGATCGAGGAGGAGCTCTCCCGGGTGCGCGGCGAGATCGAGCAACTGACCGGCCGCCTGCGGTTCCTCGAGCGCGGCACCGACCTGGCGACGATCACGGTGGCGGTGAAGCAGAAGGCCAAGAAGTCCTCCGGAGCGCTGTGGGACATCTCGGGGACGCTGTCCAAAATGCGGGCGGCGTTTCTCGCCACGCTGCGGCAGATCGCCTCCGCGCTGGAGTGGCTCGCGGTCGCAGCGAGCGCGCTCGCACCGGTGGTGCTGGTAGCGACCGGGGCGTGGTTCCTGATCCGCCGGGTCCGGCCCGCGCGCTCCTAGTCTGGGCGACCCTCCCGGCGGGCATCACACTGCTACGAGGCGAGGCAGGGAAGCATGAACGGCGGCAGGCAGTCGACAACTGTATTCGTGCTGTGCTGCGTCCTGATCGCCGCGGTCGCCACCGCTGCGGCCGCGGGCACGCGGCAATTCTTCATCACACCGACGTGGGGCGTGGTGGCGTCACACATGGGATGGCGCCATGACCCGTTTCGCGCGAGCACCTGGCAGCATCACTGGGGTCTCGACATTGCTGCGGCGATGGGGACGCCCGTCGTCGCCAGCGCCGGCGGCACCGTGCGGTTTGCCGGATGGTTCGCGGGGTATGGGCCGGTCGTCTACCTTGAGCACGGGGGCAACTGGGCGACGCTGTACGGCCACCTCAGTCGGCTCTACGTGCGCCCCGGTCAGACCGTCACGCAGGGCATGGTGATCGGCGCCGTGGGCAGTTACGGGCGCAGCACCGGACCGCACCTGCACTTCGAGATCCGCTACAAAGGCGTGCCGGTCAACCCGCTCGCGTACTTGGGACGCGCCGCAGCAAGCAGATAGATTTCATTTCTGCTCCCCGTTTCCCGATTCTCGTTTCCCCTCTTAGTCCGGTGCCGGCGGGATCACGGCAGCAGGCTGCGCCACACGCAGGTCGGCGACCTGGATCATCGCGACGGCGGCGGCGATCGCAATGCCGCCCGCGATCTGCTGCAGTCCCAACACTTCATGCAGGATAAGAAACGCCGCACCGCTGGCCACGACCGGCTCCAGGGTCGCGGTCAGACTGGCCATGCTCGGCGAGACGGTGGTCAGACCCCAGAGGAACAATCCAAAGGGCAGCAGCGTCGCGAAGATGACGATGAACCCGAAGAGTGCCCATTCGATGCCGGCATGGCCGGGATAGGCGCGCCAGGGGGGCACGATGAGACTCCACACGACTGCGCCGGTTCCCAACGCGTACAGGAGGGTGGTCGTGGACCCAACCTGCTGCACGCGCCGGCGGCCGATGAGGGCGTAGATGCCAAACGT
>JBIOXT010000264.1:0-3801 GCA_044869795.1 bacterium
GTGATCCCTACAAGCTCTAGCGCCATCAACGCCGCACCGACCTCCGGGGGGAACTGCGGCGGGCGGATCACCGCCCGGCGCGCGCGCGTCCTCATCGCCGCCCGCATGGGGTCCAACACCGGGCGTCCAATCTCGAACACGCCTCCTACGGGAAACACGGGAAACGGCTCATTGAGCATGTGCAGGCGGGCCGCGGCCGCCACGACCAGCCCGCCCAGCTCACGCCCGGCTTCAGCCAGGATGCCCCGCGCGATGCGGTCCCCGCGACGCGCCGCCTTGGCTACCACCGGCACCAGCGCCGCCAGGAACGTCCGGCCGCCGCGCTCACCATAAATCCGCGCGCGAATCTTCGGCCACCTTCCCAGCCGCGCGGTCAGCATCGGCAGCAACGCGGTCGCCGGGGCGCGCCCGTCCGCGCTCCGCAGCGCGGCCGCCAGCGCCGCCTGCCCGATCCTCACTCCCCCGCCGAGATCATCGATCAAATATCCGTATCCACCGGTGCGGGTGGTCTGGCCCCCGGCATTCCGCGCATACGCCACCGATCCCGTCCCGGCAATCACCATTACCCCGGGCCGCCCGGCCGATGCGCCGAAGTACGCGATCTCGGCGTCCCAGGTGGCATGGACGAGGGGGACATGCGCAATCTCGCGGATCATCCGGGCCGCGGTGCGCGACTCAGTGGAACGCGGCTCCACGCCCGTGAGTCCCGCAACGACGGCGCGCACCGGGAGATGGCGGATCTGCGCGCCTCGCGCGGAAGACCACGCGTCACGCAGGGCACGCCGCGTCCGCACGCGCCCCGCAGGCTTGTACAGGTGATCGATCGGGCCGCCGCGCCCGGCGCCGAGCACCCGGCCGGCAGAGTCGATCAGGACGCAGGTGGTCGACGACGCGCCGCCATCGATCCCGGCCACGACCACATCGGTCACCGCCGGAACTCCTTCATCGCATCAACGAAACTTTTGGTGAGCATCAGCGGATCGGTAATCGCCCGTCCCACCACGACGGCGAATGCCCCGGCCCGCAGCGCCTCCCTGACCTCCGCCGGCACGCGGTAGCGCCCTTCCGCCACAACCGGCACCCGCACCGCGCCGGCCAGGCTCCGCACCAGGTCCAGGTCCGGCGCTTCGGGGGTCGGCCCATCTCCTGTATATCCTGAGAGCGTCGTGGACACGATGTCGGCGCCAAGCGCCGCGGCCCGCATCCCCTCGTCGAGCGTGGCGACGTCCGCCATCACCGGACAAGCGAGGAGTTGGTGGATGCGCGGGATCAGATCGTCCAGCCGCTCGCCACCGGGGCGCGGCCGCGCGGTCGCATCGAGGGCGATGATGTCCGCCCCGGCGTCTGCGATGGCCTTGGCATCGGCAAACGTGGGCGTGATATACACCGGCGATTCCGCGCTCCACATCTTGCGCAGGCCGATCAGCGGCACGTCGACGCCCCGCCGCACCTCGCGCAGGTCGGCCTCGCCGTTGATCCGCAGCCCCACGGCCCCTCCGGCCACCGCCGCCCGCGCTACTGCAGCGATCACCACCGGATCGTGCAGCGGATGCTCGGCCCGGGCCTGGCAGGAGACAATCAACCCGCCCCGCAGCTGCTTCTGCCATTCAGCGCCCACGGCGATCTTCACCCCTTCACCGCGCCCGCGGTGAGGCCGCGGATGAACTGCTGCGACAGCAGCGCATAGAGTGCGACCACCGGCAGCGCGGCCAGCGTGAGCCCGGCGAACAGCGCGCCCCAGTCGGTCGAGTACTGGCCGAAGAACGTGGTCATGCCCAGCGGCAAGGTTTTCCACCGGTCGGTCTGGATGAACACCAGGGGGAAGAAGAAGTCGTTCCAGATGGGAATGAGGTTGTACACGGCCACAATCACCAGGGCCGGCCGCACCAGCGGCACCATGATCCGCTGAAAGATCACCCACTCCCCAGCGCCGTCGATGCGCGCGGCGCTGTCCAGATCCGCGGGCAGCGTGCGGAAAAACCCGGTCAGGATGAACACCGCGCTGGGCAGGCCTGATGCGGCGTAGGTCAGGATCAGCGCCCAGAGGGTGTCCAGCAGATGCAGCGTGCGCATCAAGATGAACAGCGGAATAATCCCCAGGCGAATCGGCAGCATCAGTCCGCTGAGGAAATACAGGTACAGGAGGTCGTTTCCGCCGAAGCGGAACCGGCCCAGCGCATACCCGGCCATCGCTCCCAGGATCACGACGATTACGAGCGAGGCAATCGTGACGAGGACGCTGTTGCGGAAGTACAGCGCGAACCTGGCCTCCACCCATACCCGCGCGAAGTTCTCCCACCGCCATACCCCCGGCAGCGCAAAGGGGTGCTGGAAGATCTCGCGGGTGCTCTTGAACGCCGACAGCCCCATGATGACCATCGGCGCCAGCACCAGGAACGCATTGAGCACCAGCACGAATTGTCCCGCGATGCGGCCAGCTGAAGTGCGCGTCACGCCAGCTCCACCTCGCGCCGCCGCAGCAGTACCGCGCCGACCGCCGATACCGTGAGCAGCAGGGCAAACATCAGCACGGCGATGGCCGACCCGATGCCGATATCTTGCAGCCCGGTGTCCACTTCCCCGAATGCCGTGCGATAGAAGAGCAGGCTCAGCACGTCGGTGGCCCGGTTCGGCGCCCCTGACACTCCCTGCATGATGTAGGGTAGCTCAAACCAGTTGAACGATCCGATGAACGTCAGCAGGACGATGATGGTCACCGCCGGGGCCAGGAGCGGGAAGATGATGCGGCGCAAGACCGCCCACTCCCCCGCGCCGTCGATGCGCGCCGCCTCCACATATTCCTCTGGCACCGCATTGATGCCGGCCAGAAAGACGATGGTCGGGAAGCCCAGCCAGCGCCACGCATTCACCGCGATCAGCGTGAGCAGCGCGGTCGAGGTGTCACCCAGCCAGGGACGCGCCAGCGCGCCGGCATGCGCGACGGTCAGGAACTTGTTCACCAGGCCGAAGACGGGATTGAGAAAGAGCGCCCACAAGAATCCCACGATGACCAGGGACAGCATCACCGGCAGGAAAAAGACGACGCGGTACCCGCGGGTCCCCCAGGGGCTGCGGGCCAGCAGGACGGCCAGCCCCAGCGCGGTGACGTTCTGGAGCAGCATCGTCACGACGAACACGAGCACGTTGTGCCAGAAGGCGTTGACCAGCAATCCAGCATACGGAAAGGTGGCAAACAGGCGGGCGAAGTTCGCGAGGCCGACAAAGCCGTGGCGGCCGATCCCCTCCCAGGCGTACAGGCTGAACGCCAGCGCCGAAAGGATTGGATACGTGATGAACGCAGCAAACAAGAGAAATGCAGGGCCCAAAAAGAAGACCAGCCACAACCGGCGGCTGGTCCGCATGCTCACCCGCGGCTGCCGGCCCGCCGCATTTCGCTATCTCCCCTGGAACGGCTCAAACCAGGCGCTGAGGCCCTTCGTGACCTCATCGCCGACCTGCTCGGGCGTCCTGGTACCGGCCATCATGCCCTGCAGCGCGCTCTGCAGCAGCGTCGATCCGGTTGGCGCCTGCCAGCGGAATCCCACCAGCATGATGTACGGCGTGGACTTCCGGCTGAGCTCCTGGACGTGCTTCAGCACAGGGTCCCGGACCTCGACGCCCGGGACGGCCGACAGCTGCGCGAGCATGTCCGTGAACATCTGGCCGAACTCCCGCGTGGCGGTAAACTGGATGAACTTCAGCGCGGCGTCCAGGTACGGCGTCTTCGCGTTGACGCCGTAGTTGCCGTCGTTGTAAGACGACACCCACGGCGTCGTCCCGGCCCGGAGCGGTGGGGCGGCG
>JBIOXT010000265.1:0-3066 GCA_044869795.1 bacterium
GCGGGGACGCGTCGAGCGACTCGTACTGCTTCGTCGAGTAGCTGAGCAAACCCTCGCGCTTCGCTTGGAAGGAGGCGTCTGGTTGAGGGTCACGAGACGCCCGGAATGGACGAGAAGCGGGAGTGCCGCCTCATGCTGCTGCTCTCCATGCAGAGATCTTCTGCGCGATAGCTCCGCCACCGCGGACGCTCCGGATCTGGCTCCAGCATTGACCTAGCGCGCGATGGTTGCGCGATGGTCTTTCCAGGCGTGAGGCGCCAATAGACCCGTTGGCCAGATTGAGCCCCAATCTCCCTCGTCGCCCAAGAACCGCCATTCCAAGCGATATCTGACGCACAAGAGAAGCGCGCCCGACAGGATTCGAACCTGTGACCTTCAGTTTCGTAGCTTTGCGGTCGGTCTTGTGGACCGAGCACTCCTGGCGCGAGCCGGTGATCAGCCGCCTCGCCCCGGCGCCGGACCGACCGGAGCGCGGCGGAGACCCAGTCGCTAGATTCGTCGGGCCATGAGGAGGCTGTTTCGCCGCTCGGCCCTTGCGCTGCTGGCGAGCGCCGCGGTCGTCTCGCACGCGTCCACCTCCGCCGCGGCGCGCGACCGCGTCATCCACTCCTTCGACGGCACGCCGATCGTCGCCTCGTGGTTTCCAGCCCATGGCCTGAAGCGCGGGCAGCCGGCGCCCACGGTTCTCGTGGGCCACGGATGGGGTGGCTCGCGCTACAAGTCGACCGACTCGTCGTCGGGCGCCGGTGAGAGCCTGGGGCCGAAGCCGCTCCTCCGCGCCGGGTACAACGTCCTGACCTGGGACGCGCGGGGCTTCGGCCAGTCGGGCGGGACCGTGCACGTGGATTCCCCCCAGTTCGAGGCGCGCGACGTCCGGAAGCTCGTCACCTTCGTGTCCCACCGTCGCCACGCGCTCCTGGACGGGCGGGGCGATCCCCGGGTGGGGATGGCCGGGGGAAGCTACGGCGGCGGAATCCAGCTCACCACGGCGTCCATGGATCGCCGCATCGACGCGCTGGTGCCAGGCATCGCGTGGCATTCGCTGATCTCGAGCCTACTGAAGCACGGCGCCGTGAAGGGGGGGTGGGGCAGCCTGCTATACGGGGTCGGCGTCCCGACGTCGTTTGCTCCGCTCCTCGGTCCGGCCGGCTTGCAGACGGGAACGCTCGACCCACACGTCACGAGCGCCTTCCTGAACGGGGTCGTCTTCGCCAACCCATCCGACTCCGATCGGCGCTTCTTCCGCACCCGCGGTCCCGGGCGTCGGGTGGCGAGGATCCGGGCGCCGACCCTTCTCATCCAGGGGACCGCCGACACGCTGTTCACCCTCCAGGAGGCCGATCGGAACTACCGCATCCTGCATCGCCATCACGTGCCGGTGACGATGATCTGGTTCTGCGGCGGCCACGGCCAATGCATGACGCCAAACGCCGCCCCGCTGGCGCCTCCCTCGGTGCAGGGGCGCTACGTCCACCGCGCGGCGATCCGCTGGTTCAACCGCTACCTGAAGGGGCGCCGCGTCAACACCGGAAGGCGCTTCCGCTGGTTCGACGACTCGGGGAAGCTGCGCTCCTCGGCTCGGTATCCGGTTCCCAAGAAGTCGTGGGTGGGTGCCCACGGGTCGGGCAGCCTGGCGTTCGCGGCGGGCGAGACCTCCGGTCTCCCCTACGCAGCCGAACCCGCGCCCCACGCGGTCCACGTGCCGATCGGGCCGCTGAAGCGGGGCGGGAACCTGGCCGGGGCGCCGAAGCTCCGCATGCGCTACTCGGGGACCGCGGCGCCGGAGGCGACCTTCGTCTACGCCCAGCTGGTCGACGTGGCCCGAAACGTCGTGGTCGACAACCAGGTCATGCCGGTGCCGCTGATCCTCGACGGCGCCAACCGGGGGGCCGCGCTCCCGCTGGAGAGGATCGCCGCGCACGCCCGGAAGGGCTCCCGTTACGAGCTCCAGCTCGCCCCCGGGACGGAGGTGTATGAGCCGCAGCGCTCGGCCGGCACGGTGGACTTCTCGCGGATCTCGATCAGGCTCCCGCGGGCGAGGGGCGTGCGCACCCCCTGAGCCGGGGTCGGGGACGTCCTACGTGGCCTCGATCTCCGGTGGGTACGGGATCGGACTGCCGGCCCCAGTTCACTCGCTACTGCTTCCCATGGCCAAGCGCTAGTGGGCGTCACGGCTTCGCCTCGAATTACCTCTCCTGCGCGATAGTCCCGCCTTCCGCGGCGCTTTGAAACGGCTCCACCATTGGGCTACGCGCGATAGTTGCGCGATGGTCCCGTCAGGCGCGGGGGGCCGAGGAGGGTGATTTCGGCTCCTTCCGGCGATCCCGCCAATTCCGCGTGTTCTACACCCATTTGCAGGCAGACTCCGCGACGTAAGGAGCGCGCCCGACAGGATTCGAACCTGTGACCTTCGGTTTCGTAGATGGTCCGCGGATTTCGCGTATCCAGCTTAAACGAGCCGTTTGCGGCGCTTGCCGCCGCCCGCGCGATAGTCTGCGCGATGGTTGCCGCGCAGCGGTCGCTGGAGGGTTGAGCGGACACAAACTGTGGCTAAAGGTGTCCTACTTCAGCTATTTCGGCGCGCGCCGCGAACAAACGACGTCTCGTATCCCGGCTGTAGCTTCGTCGAGCCAGCGCTTGATGTCCGGGCCTAATCCATCGTTTCTCGCCGCCCGCAAAAGGAGGTCGCGGAACTCCTCGGCGATCCCCGCCCCAATGCGGCGCTCGTCCAGTTGAGTTGACCCGAGTGCGTCAAGCTCGATCAGCAGGTGCAACCGCTGCATCATGAGCACCGACTGCGCTCGGATCGCGGCCACCCGTACGCGCGGGCTCGCCGCCTCCAGGCGGACGAAGCCAAGCTCCTCGATCGCATGGCCCAGCTGGATCAGCTGCTCGCGCAGTAGCGGAGGCATGGCGTCCTTCCCCGTCGCTCCGGCCCCGAGCGCAGACAAGCTCCGCGGCGGGTACTACACCCCGCCCCCGATCGCAGGATTCTTGGCCGAATGGGTTCGCGTAGCTTGCCTGCGACCGGCCGGAGCCGCTGCGGCGATGGCGGCCGCGATAGGC
>JBIOXT010000266.1:0-4119 GCA_044869795.1 bacterium
TGGCCACGTCTACCTCACCCTTGTAGAGCTTCACATAGTGCTCAGGGCCGCCCACCTCTAGCAGGAGGCTATCCAGCAAGAAGGCGGCTTCCCACTTTTCCTTCGAGCCCAGCCCCAACGGCGACATCTTCGGCCGCGCGGCCTTGATCGCCTTAGCGGCAGCCAGCAGCTGGTCGAATGTGGCCGGCGGCCGGAGCCCCAGCTCATCGAAGAGCTTCTTGTCATAGTACAGAATGTTCTGGATGTGCATGTTCAGCGGGACCACATAGGGGTGGCCGCCGATGGTCACCGCGTTCGCCAGCGGCTTGGGGATGGCGTCAGTGTATTTCAGTTCGGTGTACAGGCTATCCAACGGTTCCAGGTAGCCGCCGTCCACGTATGACTTCAGTTCCGCGCCGCCGAGCGTCTGCCAGGTATCCGGCGGAATCCCAGCCGACAACCGCGCCTGCAGGACGACGCGGTGGCTGACGCCGCCGCCGCCGGCCACCGGATTCTCGACGAGCTGGATGTCAGGGTATTTCGCCTTCAACGCTTTGAACATGGCGTCGGCAGCCTCGCGCTCGCCGCCGGCCGTCCACCAGTGGAAGATTTCCAGCTTGCGGTCTTCGGCCTTCGCCATCCCGCCACCGCGCTGCGTCCCGGCCCAGTAGCCGGCAACGCCGGCGACCAGCGCGGCGACGATGACGCCGACAACAATCTGGGAGACCGGTGCCTTCGTCGCACCGTTACTCATGCTTGGACCACCCCCAAAAGATCATACCAACGTATGCAATTGCGAAAAGGGTAGCGTTGATGGATTTCGGCGGACGCGCGGGCACTTCCTGTGTGGTTGGGCCTGCCGGGCCCTCACACTATGCGAGCGCCTCGGCCAAGACGAGTGCATCTGACCCCCTCACCCTTTATCCCTCTCCCTCCAGGGAGAGGGGAATGAGGTTGGGCCCTGCCGGGCCCTCACCTTATGATGCGAGGCTTTTCTCGACGACCACGAGCCCTTCCGGACACCACGGGTGTGGCGCCCATCCGCGCACGTCCAGCGCCTCGAGCGACCGCAGTTCCGGGGTGAAGACGGCGAGACGTGTGGCCTCACGGGCGCGCGCGTCCTCGGCCACCGCGCCGAAGACTCCCTGCATCCCGGACGGGCTTCCGTCCAGCACCGAGAGGACGACGGCATCGTGGCGCACCGTGAACAACGCGGCCGCTTGGATGGCGGCGGTCTGAGCGCCCGGATGCACCGCCGCCAGCGCGCGGTGGTCCTTGAGCAACCCGCGCACAAGATCCAGCACGATCCGGCGGAACCGCCACCCCAGCGGCACCAGGCGGTGCCACGCCGCCAGTGCCGGCGTCGACTCCAGGAACCGCATCAAGTCAGACGCCCGCTCAGGTGCCAGCGCATCCACCGGCGCGTCGTACGGCATGTGCGCGGGTCCGGAGGGCAGGGGCGCTTCGACCACCACGCACCGCAGCGACGGCCGGTATCCCGCACGCTCAGCCACCGCCTGAGCAGCGTACTCGTGCGCAGGGATGGCGGTGCGCGCCAACGCGGCGCCGTACCGTCGGGCCACCGCTTCCCCCTCTTTCACCAGTTGCACGGCGATGCCTCGACCCTGCGCATCGGGGAGCACACGGAGATTTTCCAGCCACGCTTCGCTGCGGCTGACCAGGCTGACGTGGATACCGCCCACCACGCGACCATCTTCCTGGGCAACGAGATCGTGCCCGGGCTCCTCGCTCCACCGGTCCCACTCTTCCGGACCGGCTGCGCGCCCGCCGATGACGCGGGGGAGTTGGACGCTTTCGGGAGTCGCGGTGCGAATGGTGACGGACATCTGCAAAACTACGGGAACAAGGGAATGAGGGAACTAGGGAACCACTGCATCAGGTTCGCCGCGTTCCCTCGTTCCCCAGTTCCCTCGTTCCCTGGCTGGTAAGCCGGCGTAGGTCGCCGAGCATGGCCGCCCGCGCCAGCATTAAGAACGCGGCCGCAGTCAGGCGGGCGAACCTGCTGCGGGTCTGTGGCGGCACGCCGCGTTTCTCCATCACGCTCATGACCACGTGGCCGCCGTCCAGCGGGTAGATCGGAAGCAGGTTCGCGAGACCCAGGCCCACGTTCAGGGAGCCGGCCAGCCGCGCAACGGAGCCGGGGCCCTGCGCCGCGGCCCGGACCAGGGCCGCCAGGGTTCCGGCAAACCCAGCCATGCCCACGCGCCTGCCGCCGGCAGGCATCTCCACGGGATAGCGGCGGAAGACCGCCATCAGCGGCAACCCGGCGGCAATGTTGGCCAGCGGCCCGGCTAACAGCATGGGGATCCTGCGGTGCGGCGGGATCTGCTCCTGATCTACCGCGGCGTACCCGCCCACCGGCAACATCCGCACCACGAGCGGCAGGCCGCGCACCCTCAGACGGAAGAGGGGAGGGCCGAAGCCGATGCCGATCTCCTTCACCTTCGCGCCGGCACGGGCAGCCGCGACAGCGTGCGCCGCCTCATGCAAGGCCACGCTGGCTCCGATCACGCCCAGCGCAGCAAGGAGATGGCGCCAGGGGCGTAACGCGTGACTAGTGACTCGTGACTCGTCGCGATGCAACGATGTACCGCGCTCCCCGTTTCCCGTTTCCGGCTTCCGTCAGTTACTCTTTGGCCGAGATGCGGGCCACCGCGGCCAGCTTCTCCCCGTCACCCAGCTTCATCACGCGCACGCCTTGCGCGTGGCGGCTCATCACCGAAATCTGCGCCACCGGAATGCGGTTGAACACTCCACCGGTAGTGCCGAGCAGGATCTCATCGTCGTCGTCGACGGCGCGCACGCTGACAACTGCGCCCGTCTTCTTCGTGATCTTCACATTGATCACGCCCATGCCGCCGCGGCTCTTGGTGGGATATTGCCCCACCGGGGTACGCTTGCCCAAACCCAGCTCCGTCACCGTCAGCAGGGTGCGTCCTTCCTTCGCGTCAGCCACGCCCACGACCGCGTCCCCGGACCGCAGCCGGATTCCACGCACCCCGCGGGCTCCGCGGCCCATCTCGCGGACCTGCCCGGCCTTGAAGCGGAGCGCCTTGCCCTGTTGCGTGGCCAGGACGATCTGCGCATCCTTCGTGATCAACTTCACGCCGACCAGGCTGTCCGCGCGGTCCAGCGTGATGGCGAAGATGCCGGCCCGCTTGGCGTTGATGAACTCCATCAGCCCGGTGCGCTTGACGATGCCCCGCTGCGTCACCATCAACACGCTGCCCGGATCCTCGAATGACCGCAGGCCGATCATGGCATTGATGCGCTCGCCCTGCGCCAGCGCCAGCAGGTTCACCATGGACGTACCGCGGGCGGTGCGGCCCGCCTCCGGGATCTCGTGCGCCTTCATCCGGTACACCTTCCCGCGATCGGAGAAGAACAGTAGGAAGGCGTGGTTGGTCGTGGTCAGCACCTGCTCGACGAAGTCCTCCTCCTTGGTGCTCACTCCGATCACCCCGCGCGTCCCGCGCCGCTGCAGGCGGTACGTTTCCAGGGGCTGGCGCTTGATGTAGCTGTTGTGGGTCAGGCTGATCACCACGTCCACGTCTGGGATCAGGTCCTCAGCCTCAAACTCCTCGGCTTCCCGGCTCGTGATCCTGGTGCGCCGCGCGTCGCCGTACTTCTCTTTCATCTCCAGCAGCTCGGCGCGCACCGATGCCATGATCAGCTTCGGCCGGGCCGAGGTGGCGTCCCGCAGCATCTCCTTGTACCGGGCGATGTCCTTGACCAGCGCCTTGTACTCTTCATCAATCTTCTCGCGCTCCAGCGCGGTGAGGCGCTGCAACCGCATCTCCAGGATCGCATCCGCCTGCCGCTCGCTGAGCTTGAACCGCTTCATCAGCCCCACGCGCGCAGCCGGCACGTCCTTGGACTTCTTGATGAGCTCGATCACGGCGTCCAGGTGTTTCAGCGCAATCTTGAGCCCTTCCAGGATGTGCGCCCGTTCCTCGGCGCGGCTCAACTCGAACTTGGTGCGGCGGATCACTACCGTGCGGCGGTGCTGCAGATAGTGATTCAGCATCTCGCGCAACTTCAGCGTCCGCGGCACGCCCGCCACCAGCGCCAGCATGTTGGCCCCGAACGTGGTCTGCATCTGCGTGTGCTTGTACAGCT
>JBIOXT010000267.1:0-3794 GCA_044869795.1 bacterium
CAGGCCGATCGGGGGCATGATGATATCGGTCACCAGCGAGCTCACGATCTTCCCGAAGGCCAAGCCCATCACGAACCCGACCGCGAGGTCGACCACGTTGCCGCGCATGATGAAGTTCCTGAACTCCCGCAGCATGGAACGCCCTCCTCAGACTCCCTGCAGCGCTCGCAGGTACTGGATCTGTCCGGCGTGGTAGATGTCGTGCGTCGCCTGCCGCACCAACCGCTGCATCAACGGCTGGGCGGGCCCGCCTTGCACGGTCGGTACGGACGCCAGCAGCCGCTCCTCATCCGCGTCCAGCGCGATTGCTTTCAAGCGGGCCACGACCTCGTGCAGCCTGGCGACGTCGCGCCGCCAGGCCGCCTCGTCGCCGGTGACCTCGGACCAGTCCATACGCTCCAGCGCGTCGTAGTCATGTGGCCGGCCGTTGATCCCGTCCAGCACGGACTCTTTCCACACCGTGACGTGCCGCACGATCTGCCAGATGGAGTGGCGCGCCGGTGCCGGCTTCCACGCCGCCTGCGCCGCGGTCAGCCCGCTCACGGCGGTGCCCAACGGCGGCTGCCAAGACTCGCGCTCAAACGTGTACTCCAGGTGGTCGATCACCAAGTCTTTGAGTGTCATCAGGTGTTTTCCCCTTTCCACGGCGACGTTCGGTGGGTCACTCGAAAACCCTATGGCGGAAGGGTTCGGTGAGCGCGTCGTGCACGACGCGCGCGTATTCCGTCTGCGCGCGGGTCATATCTGGACTGAGCAGATCCAACAGCGATGTGGTGACCCACGGGACGTTCGACGTTCCCAGGTAGATCCGGTGTGAACTCCACGGGTAGTCGTCGGGGTAAGGGGTGATCCCTGCCCGTGTTGGATTGAGGTGGATGTAGCACACTGTGGCCAGGGCGTAGGCATCGGAGTCGCAGGGCTTCGACCAGAACCGGTCGCCAAAGAGATGGCCGTGGAAGCCGTATTGGCGATTGATGTACTCGGCGTGGCGGTGCAGAATCGCATGCATCAGTTCCGACAGAGACACCGAGCCCACCTCGACCAGCAGATGGTAGTGGTTGGACATGAGGCAATACGCGTGGACCCGCGCGTCGAGCCGGTGAGAATCAGCCTCAAGCAGGTCCAAGAAGAATTCGTAGTCTCGATTGTCATGGTAGATAGGTACACCTCTGTTGCCGCGTGAGATCACGTGGACCAAGCACTCGGTGATTTTCCCTCGGGGACGCCTGGGCATTACGGTCTGAGCCTAACCGGGCCGGTCTAGGGTCGCCATTGCCTCAACTGAGCCAAAAAAGAAGGAGGGGACAGTCCCCTCCATAGGTACAGGGCCTGTCCCCGTACCAGGTACGGGGACAGGCCCCTCCTGCCGAAAATCTGTTCGGAGGCTCGATTGGGCTAGAGCGAGGGCGTCGCGCTTACGGCGACGGCGTCCGCACCGGCCAAGGGCCGCCGGTACGCATCGCGTCCGCCGTGGTGGCCGGCAAGGGAAACCCGTCGCGCCGCGCGGCGGTAATTTCGGCGTCGACATCGTAGGCCACGCGGCGGACTTCCACGCCCACGACGGGATCGAGCGTGACGATGGAATACGCCGGCCGGGGATCCTGGTCGTTCGAGCCCCCAACCGCGCCGACGCTGATCAGCCAGCCACGGTCGACGTGCCGCTGATACGCCGTGTGGATGTGGCCGTAGGCCACCACGTCGGCGTGGGCGGCGCTCAGCATCCGGCGCGCCATCTCGTCGGGGGCGTCGGGGAGGACGACGTCGGTGATGCTCCAGGGGGTCGCGTGCACGAGGGCAAACCTGGGGCTGTCGGGGCTGTGGCGCCGGATCAGCTCCGGCAGCCCCCGCAGATACGCGATGTGCTCGGGGCGCAGCCGCTCGGCCGTCCACTGACCTGACGTTGCGAACGGGTCATCGAGCGGCGGCCGGCCTTCGAAGAACTTCAGCACAAACGCGTCGGCGTTGCCGAGCACCGCCGGCCAGCGGCGGGCCATCAGCAAGTCCAACACCTCGGCGGGCTGACGGCCGCCCTGGGCAAGATCGCCGCCGACCAGGACGTCGTCGACTTCCTGACGATCGAGATCCGCGACCACCGCCCGCAGCGCCGCGAAGTTCCCGTGGATGTCGGAGACGATGGCGAGCCGCACTATCGCGCGCCGGTAACCTGTTGGCAATATGCATACAGCGCGTCGTAGACGACGAACTCGCGCGCGAGGATCTCGTGGTCGTCTCGTAATCCCAGGTAGCGAAACCCCTCCGCAATGGCCTGCAGCCCGGGCGCTTCCCGGCGGCCGTAGAGGTCCGCCGCGACGTCGGCGCCGTGGACGATCTGCGCCAGCAGTCCGATCGCCGGATCGCCGATGCCGTACTTCGCCACGATCGCCTCAAAACTGCACTTTCCGTCGTGATGACCTAACTCCACGCCCGGGGCATCGAAAGGAATCGCCCCACGGTCGGCGGCGATGGCCGCGACCTGATCGGGGGGGACGAACAGAAATTCTGCGTCGGGATCGACGAACTTCCTGATCAACCACGGGCAGGCCACCCGATCGACCTTCACGTGTTCGCGTGTCACCCACCGCATCGCCGTGTGCCCCTCTCGCGTCATCGTGACTCCCGTGAGAGGTTCTGCGTCCGCGGGGACGCCTACTGCCGACCGGCGCGATCCCGTAGAATGGGAGCGGCATGGCGGCACGGATCCTCATCTTGGGCGCCGGGTTCGGCGGGCTGTTCACCGCGCTGCAGGCCGCGCGGCGCCTGGGCGATCGCGCCGCGATCACCCTCGTCGATCGCAACGACTACTTCCTATACACGCCCCTGCTGTTCCAGGTGGTCAGCGACGTGCTGCAGCCGCAGCACGTCGCCCGGCCGATAACACGACTTCTCTCGACCCAGATCCGGTTCGTGCAGGCCTCCGTGGACGCCATCGATCTCGATCGCCGCCGGATCGAGACCGACAGCGGCCCGCTCGAGTTCGACGTGCTGGTCCTGGCCCTGGGCGGGATCCCCAACTACTACGGTCTGCGCTCGGCCGAGCAGCACGCGCTGCCGTTCAAATGGCTGCCCGACGTCGCCCGCCTGCGCGCCCGTGTCGCGGAACGTTTCACCCAGGCCGCGGGCAGCCCCGCGCACGCCCCCGACGTGCTACGCACCGTCATCACGGGCGCGGGCTGTACGGGTGTGGAGCTGGCCGCCGAATTGCACGATTGGATGTATGGTCCGCTCTCCCGCGCGCACCCGACGGTCCCCAAGCCATCGATCGCAATCACGCTGGCCGAAGCGCTGGATCACCTGCTGTGTCCGATGGATCCCGGCCTGCGGCGCGCCGCGCTGCGCAAACTGGCCGAGCGGCGGATCGCCGTGCAGGTTGCGACACCGGTCACCGACCTGGGACCGGACTGGATCGAATACCGTTCCCCCACCGGCGGGCTCACGCGCGTCGCCTGCGGCACCGTGGTGTGGACCGCCGGCATCAAACCGTCTCCGGTCGTCAGCGCCCTTCCTGTCGAGTTCGGCGCGGGAGGACGCGTAGTCGTGACTGAGACCCTGCAACTCCCCGGTCATCCCAACGTCCTCGCGATCGGCGATCTCGCCGCGTGCCGCGATCCGCACGGCGGCATGCTCCCGACGACGGCGCAGGTGGCCGTCCAGCAGGCCCCTGCCGCGGCCCAGACCATCGCCGCCATCATCGACGGCACCCAGATGCAGCCGTTTCGGTACCGGCGGAAAGGCGAAGTCGTCGGATTAGGACGCACCGGCGCGCTGGTCGAGGCATTCGGGGTGAAAATGGTGGG
>JBIOXT010000268.1:0-5119 GCA_044869795.1 bacterium
AAGTTTGCCTTCGTCGATCCCGCCTCGACGTCGGGGTACCTGTTTCCCGCCGCGATGCTGAAGCAGATGGGGTATGACCCGGACAAGTTCTTCGCTGAGACGGTGTTCGCCGGATCGCACCCCAACGTGATCCTGGCCATCTACCGCGGCCAGGTCGACGGCGGCTCCAGCTTCGAGGACGCCCGCACCACCGTGCAAGCCCAGTTTCCGGATGTGCTGCAGAAGGTGAAGCCCATCGCCTACACCAATCCGATTCCCAACGACACCTGGAGTGTGAGCGCGAAGCTCAGTCCCGAGTTGCGGGCCAAGATCAAGGATCGGCTGCTGCGCATCGCCACCACGGCCGACGGCAAGGAGGCCCTGCGGAACCTCTACAGTATCGAAGGGCTCACGGATGTCGTGGAACTTAGCGACGCCCAAGTGCGGCAGCTGAACATCCGGTTCGATCCGGCCATCCAGGAGCGCATCGCCCGCAAAGGCGACAGGATTCTGATTCCGATTGGGGACTGGTACTTCCAACCCATCCGCGATGCGGCGAGGTACCTGGGCTTGGACCTGACGAAGCTGGCACGTTGAGCGCGCGGCGGCTCGTGAAGGCAGCGGAGGAGGGGTCGAGAAGCCCCTCCTCTCGCTTCATGGGAGGAGCCGCCGCGACGGAACGCAGAATGCTGAACGAGGTGACCGGGTGAGAGGCGCTGCGCTGCGAGTCGAGCATCTGACCAAGGTCTACCCCGACGGCACGACGGCGCTGCGCGACGTGAGCTTTGAGGTCGCGCCGGGCCAGTTCGTGGTGATCATCGGGCTGTCGGGATCTGGGAAGTCCACGTTGATGCGCTGCATCAACAGGCTGATTGAACCCACCTCCGGCAAGATCTACATCGACGACGTGGACGTGACGGGGCTCTCTCAGGCCGAGATGCGCCGGCTCCGCCGGAGCATCGGCATGATCTTCCAGCAGTTCAACCTGGTCAAGCGGTCCTCGGTGCTGACCAACGTGCTCTCCGGCCGGCTGGGATATCTGCCCCCGGCGTGGTCTCTGATCAACTACTTCCCCGCGGAGGAGGTGACCCGCGCCAGGGCCAATCTGCAGCGGGTTGGCATTCCCGAAAAGGCCCGCACCCGCGCAGATCAGTTGTCCGGCGGGCAGCAGCAGCGTGTCGGTATCGCCCGCGCGCTGATGCAGGAGCCCAGGCTGATCCTGGCCGACGAGCCGGTAGCGAGCCTGGATCCGGCCACGTCGCATTCGGTGCTCAGGTACGTGGAGGAACTCAACAAGAAAGACGGGATTACGGTCCTGTGCGCCCTGCACTTCCTCAGCCTGGCGCGTCGCTACGGCACCCGCATCCTGGCCCTGCGGAGCGGCCAAATGGTCTATGAGGGCATGCCGGCGGACATCGACGAGCGGCGGTTCAAGGAGATTTACGGAGAGGACGCCGTCGAGGTCGAGATCACGTGACGCAGGAGGTGGTACCCGCCCGGCCTGCACTCGCTCCACCTCGCCCGTGGTTTAGTAGCGCCAAGTTTCTGTTGTTGCTCGTCGGTCTGCTGGTCGTGTACGCCTATGGGTGGCGGGTCACCAAGATCAACCTGCCGGAGCTGCTCACCGGGACCAAGTTCGTGCGGCCCTTTGTGGTCGATCTGTTCCGCCCCGACGTCGCATCTCGGGATGTCCACAGGCAGGAAGTACAGCTGGGCATGTCCGTCGACGCTGCCGTCGCGCCGGAGGAGATGGCGCCACCGCCAGGCGGGCCACAACTCTCGGTGCCGACCCGGGTCACGGCGGTCGGCGCGCAACTCCCTGTCACCGGACGGGGGTTCCGGCCCAACGCCGCCGGGACGCTGTTCTGGGTGAACCCCATCGGAAATCCGCAGCAGGTCGGTGCCGTTCGCACCGACGCCCAGGGCGGATTCGCAGTGACCATCACGGTGCCGGAAGTCTTCCGGGGACCGGAATCCGGGCCACGCGGCGCGCAGCAGCGCCTCCTCGCGCGTGTGACCTGGGAGGCCGGGCCGCTCCGCCCCAGCCGAACGCTGCTCCTGGTCGGCGAGAAGATCATCGAGACCGTATTTCTGGCGCTGATGGGCACGACCATCGCGATCGTCGCGGCGATCCCGTTGTCGTTCCTGGGCGCCAAAAACCTCACGGCCAAGAACCCGGTGGGCACGACCGTGTACTTCCTCACCCGCACGTTCTTCAACGTGATGCGTTCCATTGAACCCCTGATCCTGGCCATCGTCTTTACGGTGTGGGTCGGGCTCGGCCCGTTCGCGGGTGTGCTGGCGCTGGCGCTGCACTCCGTCGCCGCCCTGGGCAAACTCTACTCCGAGCAGATTGAGTCCATCGACCCGGGGCCGATCGAGGCCATCGCCGCGACCGGCGCGAGTGCGCTGCAGGTGGTGCGGTATGCGGTCGTCCCCCAGATCGTCCCGCCCTTTATCGCCTTCACCATCTACCGGTGGGATACTAACGTGCGCATGTCCACGGTGATCGGGTTTGTCGGCGGCGGCGGGATCGGGTTCGTTTTACAGCAATACATTAACTTGCTGCAGTACCGGCAGGCGGCCACGGCCGTGTGGGCCATCACGCTGGTGGTAGCGGCGCTGGACTACCTGAGCGCGGTGGTTCGCGAACGCGTGGTATGACAGCCCCACGGCTGCTGTTCTCTCACCACCTGCATGCCTGTGGCATCCGCCATGCCTTCACCACGCGCATCGGCGGGTACAGCCGCGGCCCCTTTGCGTCACTGAACCTGGGGCGTGGGGCGGACGATGATCCGGCGGCGGTGGCTCGCAACCGGGCCCTGGTCCTGAGCGCCTTAGGCCTTCCTGGTGCGCACGAGGTCGAAGCCGCCCAGGTCCATGGAGCCGTCGTTGCCGTGGTCGGCCAGACGGAAGCGGGCCGCATCATCGAGGGGGCGGATGGGCTCGTGACAGCGGAAAGGGGCGCCGTCCTGGCCGTGCATGCCGCCGACTGCGTGCCGCTGCTGGTGGTCGACCCCAGGCGGGGCGTCGTGGCGGCAGTGCACGCGGGCTGGCGCGGGACGGCGGCCGGGGTCAGCGTCGAGGCGGTGACCGTGATGGCCGATCGTTTCGAATGCCGGCCGGAGG
Source organism: bacterium (assembly GCA_044869795.1). Lineage (GTDB taxonomy): Bacteria > Sysuimicrobiota > Sysuimicrobiia > Sysuimicrobiales > Kaftiobacteriaceae > DASXUC01. The sequence goes on from JBIOXT010000268.1 coordinate 3,109, forward strand.
ATCTGCGCGCCGCGATCGGACCATGCATCGGCCCGTGCCACTATGAGGTCGATGAGCCGGTGATGGCGCGCCTGCGGCGCTGGTCGTGGTGGGAGCAGGTCGCCGTCCCCAACCCACGTGGGCGCTGGCAGCTGGATCTTCGCGCCGCCAACCGCCGGCAGCTGGTCGATGCCGGCGTCCCCCTGCAGCAGATTGAGACGCTGGACTGGTGCACGTTTGAGCATCCGGAGTTGTTCTACTCCTACCGCCGGGACGGCGCGACCGGCCGCACCGCCGCCATCGTGGCGCTGGGGCCGTCGGCAGGAACCGGCTCGCCCGCGTGTTGACCGTACGACGGGGCCGGCGGGCCGACGTCGAGGCCTGCGCGCGGATCGTCGTAGCTGATCCCTTGTGGCGTCGCTATCGCCTCACGCTGTCCACAGCGCGGCAGGTCCTGCGCGAGGGAATCGGTCGGGCCCGGCGCCAGAACGGCGCGGAGCTGGCTGTGGCGACACTCGGCGGCTCGGTCGTCGGCTTCATCCTCTATCACCTGCACGGGACCTTCCACTACAGCGGCTACGTCCGCTGGATCGCTGTGGCGCCGCAGGCGCGCGGGCGCGGCATCGGCACCGCCTTGATGCGGCACGCGGAAGCGCGAATCTTCCAAACCGGCCCGAACGTCTTTTTGACCGTTTCCCACTTCAACCGGCGAGCCCAGGCGTTCTATCGCAGACTCGGGTACCGGAAGGTGGGTGACCTCCCACACTACGTCGTTGGGGGCATCACCGAGCGGCTATACAGGAAGACGCAGGGGCCCATTAAGTTGAGGGCCCGGTAGGGCCCATCCTCATTTCCCTCTCCCTGGAGGGAGAGGGATGAAAGGGTGAGGGGGTAAGAGGCACACGTCTTATCCGAAGCGATGGAGTAGTTGAGGGCGCGGTAGCGCCCATCACTGTTCCCCTCTCCAGTAAATTGAGGGCCCGGCAGGGCCCAACAGAATTACCCTCTCCCCGGCGAGGGAGAGGGTAAGGGTGAGGGGGCAAAGGAATCTGCCGATTCTCAACCTCATATGCTTGGGGAGGGAGAGGGATAAAGGGGTGAGGGGGTCAGAGGTCTCGAATTTCTGATCACATGATGTCGCGCGGGCACATGACGGCGCGCGGCGCGAAGGAGGAGACGATAGTGAGCAGGCGCTGGTGGTGGATGCTCGTAGTGATCGGGCTGGTGCTGCCGGGACTCCCGGTTCGCGCGTCCCCGGCCGGCACCACGCTGACGCTGGGCGTCGACCAGGAGGTCGTCGGGCTCGACCCCAACCTGGTGACGGCGTTCTCGTCGTTCCGGCGGGTCGATTTTCTCTACAACAAACTGGTCCGGTACAACGACAAGCTGGAGATCGAGCCGGACCTGGCCGAGTCCTGGGAATATCAGGACCCGCGTACGATCACCTTCCACCTCCGCCGCGGCGTGAAGTTCCATGACGGCACGGAGCTGACGTCTGAGGACGTGAAGTTCACGCTGGAACGCGTGCTCGACCCTGCCACCCGGTCGCCCGGCCGATCGTTCATTGACGTCATCAAGCAGGTGGAGACGCCGGACCGCTACACGGTGCGCCTGAAGCTGAGCCTGCCGCTGGCGTCCCTGCTCTCGGGGCTGTCCTCGGCCAACCTGTCCATCGTCCCGAGGGGGGCCGTCCAGCGCTACGGAGACCTGCAGCGCAACGTCGTGGGGACCGGTCCCTACATGCTGGCGGAATGGACGCCGGACAACTTCATGCGTCTGGTGCGGAACCCCGACTACTTCCGCCGGGGCCTGCCCAAGATTGACACGATCATCATCCGGGTGATCCCCGACCAGGCGTCGCTGCTGGCCGGTGTCCGGTCGCATTCCCTGGACATGGCGACCATCAACCAGGGGGCGGTCATCACCGCCGCCAAGCGCGAGGCCGGCGTGGTGGTGCTGCAGAAGGCGGGGCTCAGCTTACGAATCTTCTCCTATAACACGACCCGCGCGCCGTTCACCGACCCGCGCGTCC
>JBIOXT010000269.1:0-4239 GCA_044869795.1 bacterium
CGGTCCGCGGCCTGGGCATGGATCGCTTCTCCCGGCTGCTGGGACCGTGATCCTTTCCATCGGTCTCTGAGGACAGCGACGTGGCGGCCCTGCACGGGAATCTGCTGGTCGGCCAGTCCGGAGGGCCAACCGCGGTCATCAATGCGTCGCTGGCCGGGGTTGTCCAGGAAGCATCCCGGCACGCCGAGATCGCCGGCGTCTACGGAATGCGCCACGGCATCGAAGGGGTGTTACACGGGGATCTGATCGATCTCGGCGCGGAACCCCCGGATACCGTCGAACAGCTGAAGCACACCCCCTCAGCCGCGTTGGGATCCTCGCGCTACAAATTGGCCGAAACCGACGTTGAACGAACGTTGGCCGCGCTGCGGGCCTACGACGTCCGGTACTTCTGTTACATCGGCGGAAACGATTCCGCCGACACGTCGCAGCGGCTGGCCCAAGCTGCGGCGCAGGCCCGGTACGAACTGCGCGTCATCGGCATTCCCAAGACGATCGACAACGATCTCGTGGAGACGGATCACTGTCCAGGCTATCCCAGCGTCGCGCGGTGGCTCGCCATCGCCGTGCGCGATGCGGGGATGGATACGGAGGCGATCGGCGTCGTGGACACCGTCAAGATCATCGAAACGATGGGCCGCGACACAGGGTGGATCACGGCGGCGACGGCGCTGGCCCGCGGCGGTGACATGACTGCGCCGCACCTGATTTACCTGCCCGAGCGGCCGCTGCGCCACGACCAGTTTCTGGCCGACGTGGAGCGTGTCTATCGCGCTCAAGGATTTGCCGTGGTGGCCGTCTGCGAAGGCCTTCGCGACGAACAGGGGCGCCTTCTCGCGGCGTCGACAAAGGCCGTCGACGTCGACCGTTTCGGACACCCGCAGCTGGGTGGGGTCGCCGCGATGCTCTGCGAGCTGATCAGCGGCGAACTGGGGATCAAGGCGCGCTTCGACAAACCCGGTACCATCCAGCGCGTCGGCGCCGCGCTCGCCTCGCCCATCGACGTGGAGGAGGCGTGGCGCGTTGGGCAGGCGGCGGTTGCCCATGCGGTGTCAGGCGCCAGCGGTTACATGGTCACGCTGGAGCGCGAGCGCAGCGACCCCTATCGCACCCGCACGGACCTGGTGCCGCTTGAGCGGGTGGCCAACAAGGTGCGGCCCGTCCCCGACGAGTTCATCGCGGCGTCGGGCAACGATGTAACACCGGCGTTCTTGCAGTACGCGGCCCCCCTGCTGGGAGGTCCACTGCCGCCATATGCGCGGCTGCAGGGGCGTGCGGTGTCGCGCAAAGGCTAACGGCAGGCGGGGGCGCACGATGAGGTTTGCCGCAAACCTGACGATGCTCTTCACCGAACTCCCGTTCATCGACCGGTTCGAGGCGGCCGCGCGCAACGGGTTTCGAGCGGTCGAGTACATGTTTCCGTACGCTGAGGATACGGACGCCATTGCCCGCGCGCTCACGGAGCTCCGCCTCAGGCAGGTGCTGTTCAATCTCCCGGCAGGGGATTGGGCCGCCGGTGACCGCGGGATTGCCGTCGACCCCGATCGACGCGACGAATTCCGCGCCGGCGTGGCCCGGGCGCTGGACCTTGCCCGGCGCTTCTCGTGCACGCGCCTGAATTGCCTCGTTGGCAGGCGGAACGAGGCGATCGAGGGCCGAGAGCAATGGCGGTGCGTGGTCGACAACCTCCGCTACGCTGCTGGGGCGCTTGCCGGAGATGGCATCAGCCTGCTGGTGGAACCGGTGAACACGTACGATATCCCCGGATTCTTCCTCTCGACGTCGGCGCAGACCATCGGGCTGCTCGATGAGGTCGCCGCGCCGAATGCCCGATTGCAGTACGACGTCTACCATATGCAGCGCATGGAAGGCAATTTGACCAAGACGATGCAGCAGCTGGCGGGACGGATCGGTCATGTGCAGATCGCCGACGCGCCGGACCGCCACGAGCCGGGCACCGGGGAGATCAACTTCCCCTTTGTCCTGCGTGCGCTCGACCTCTCAGGCTACACCGGATACGTCGGGCTGGAGTACCGTCCATCCGGGAAGACCGACCAGTCGTTTGGCTGGATCGAAACGATGGGCCTGAGTCGTGGTGACACGGGGTGATCGTTCCCGGATCCGCTGTCTACCGGGGCCGCCGAGTCACTTTCAAGTATCACCGGTTGCTTTCAGGCAGCGGAGCGCATCCTCCCAACAGCATCTCCGCGCTCGGAGAGGTCCTGGACGGCGGGGCGGAGGCGATCGAGTTCGACGTCCGCGCGCTGGCCGATGGGTTCATCCTCCTTCACGATGAGACCCTGGACCAAGAAACGGATGGATCAGGGTCCGCTCGGGCACGCACGAGTGAAGAGGCTCGGACGCTGCGCCTTCGCGGTTGGGACGAATCCCCCGCACTGCTCGACGACGCGGCGGCTGATCTGCGGAACGCTCCACGCCCGCTGAAGGTCCAGGTCGATCTCAAAGAGTGGCGGCCGCTGACCGCTGACCTCTCGAACCGACTCCTCCGTGCGCTCGAACCGCTGCGCGGAAACGCGAACCTCCGTGTCGTCGTCGGCTGTCTGGGCGATTGGAACCTTCGCTCACTGCGTCGATTGGATCCGACGCTGCCGGTGGGGCTCGACTTCGCCTTCTACCTCGAAGTCCCGGTCGGTGAAACCCCGCGCCTGCCGGAGCGCGTGAACGCGTACGGGTACCTCGACGATCACCCGCTCGGTCACGTCACCGCGATGCCCGTCGCCGATTACCTCCGGGACCGCATCGAGAGCCTCTGCCACCTCGTCCCCGGGGCGGTTGAAGTGTATCTGCGCAAGGAGCTGATCCTGAAAGCACTTTCCGATGGAGTTAATCCCGTGATGGTCGTTCGCCAAGCGCTCGGGGACGTCGAGGTCGATGCCTGGACACTCAACGAGGCGGATCCGAACGTCCAGGCCGAACTCGCCGCACTGCTGGACGCTGGCGTCAATCAGATCACGACCGATACGGCCATCCAGCTGGCGAAGATGCTTAGTATTGACAAGCTCTGAACAGTCCACTCGTCGGAGGGTGTGGAGATGTCGCAGGAACGCATTGGGTTTATCGGGCTGGGCATCATGGGCCGGCCGATGGTGAAGAACCTGTTGAAGGCGGGCTACCGGGTCACGGTCCACAACCGCAGCCGCGGGCCGGTCGACGAGCTGGTCGCGGCCGGCGCCGCCGATGGGGGATCTCCGCGGGGGGTCGCCGAGCAATCGGACATCACGATCACCATGCTTCCTGACTCCCCGGACGTCCAGCAGGTGCTCGAAGGACGCGATGGAGTGCTGGAGGGACTGAACAGGGGTGCCGTGTTCGTCGACATGAGTTCCATCTCGCCCATCGTGACGCAAGAGCTGGCCGCCGTGGTGGAACGCAAAGGTGCCCAGATGCTCGACGCTCCGGTCAGCGGCGGAGAGAAGGGGGCAATCGAGGGGACATTGTCGATCATGGTCGGGGGGCCCGCCGAGACCTTCGCCCGCGTACGTCCCGTCTTCGAGGCGATGGGGAAAAACATTGTGCACGTCGGCGGTACAGGCGCCGGACAGGTGACCAAGGTCTGCAATCAGATCGTTGTCGCGCTGACCATTCAAGCCGTGGGCGAGGCCCTCGTGCTGGCGGCCAAGGCCGGGGTCGATCCGGCCAAGGTGCGGCAGGCCTTGCTCGGCGGATTTGCGCACAGCCGGATCCTCGAGCAGCACGGGCAGCGGATGCTGGAGCGCAACTTTACGCCGGGATTCCGAGTCAAACTTCACCAGAAGGACCTGAATAATGCCCTGTCCGCGGCAAAGACGCTTGGCGTGCCCCTCCCGACGACGGCGGTCGTCCAGGAGGCGTTCACCGCGCTGGCCGGGATGGGACGCGCCGACCTCGACCACTCGGCGTTGGTGACGGTGATCGAAGGCCTCGCGGGCGCAGAGGTCCGTCCAATTTCCGGGAACGGGGAACACGGAACGGGGAACGGTTAGCGCAACATGCGAAACAACCTTGCCGTAGTTGCAATCATCGCCGCTCTTGCGGCTGTCGTGTTGTATTTCGCTGCTGGACAACAAGGCCGCTCCGCGGCGCCATCGCCCCAGATTGAGGTCGTGGCGAAGGATCTGGAGATTCCCTGGGCGTTAGATTTTGCGCCGGACGGGCGCCTGTTCTTCACCGAGCGTCCGGGCCGCATCCGCGTCATCCGCGGAGGCCGGCTCGATCCGCAGCCCTGGGCGACGGTGCCCG
>JBIOXT010000270.1:0-6780 GCA_044869795.1 bacterium
ACCAAGCTCCCGTGCCGTTTGGGCTCGCCGATCGATGTTGAGCAGGGTCAGGTAGAGGCCTCCGACGATGAGCAGGACCAGCGAAGCGACGGTCGTCGCAACGAGGACTTCGATGAGGGTGAGGCCGCGCGACGACACCTACGGCGTCCGGCCTTCCACGCGGACGTAGGTCGTCAGGTCGACGTGCCGCTCGCGGCCCAGGTTGCTCCAAGACACGGTGACGGTCACCTGATGAAGCCCGGGCGCGCGCTCGGATGCCTCCACCGCGACATATCCCGGGAACTGCCGCGTGTCGACAGCTGCACGCGGTTGAGACAGCGGAGCGCTGCCGCAGGCCGCCGCGGCCTTGATCTGCTCGACACGCTGCTGCGCGAAGAGGGACGCCTGCTCGAGTTGCTGCGCGGATCGGAGGGCCGCCTGACCGGTCAGGAACAATCCAAAGACCGCGGCGGCGATGATGCCGAGCACGGTCATGGCCACCAATGCCTCGATCAGGCTGGTGCCGTGCTCGTTTTGCCACTGAACGACCCGAGTGCGCATGACGGTGATGTGGGCGCGAAGTTGGTGACACATTAGCCGGTGCCGCCGCTACCCCCTGCCCACACCCTGTGAAAGGAGCGTTCTCCGGACGGGCAGAAGCACGGGGAGACATGGAGCTCCTGCTCGAGTGGCTGCGGCTGCTGCTGCGCTGGGCGCACGTGATCGCCGGCATCATGTGGATCGGCGATTCGCTGCTGTTCATGTGGATCGACAGCCACCTCAACCCCGATCCGCAGAAACGGGCGGACGTGACCGGCGTGACCTGGCTGATCCACGGCGGCGGCTACTATACGCTGGAGAAGCGCATGTTGGAGCCCGGCCGCCTGCCTCCGAAACTGCGCTGGTTCTGGCTGGAGGCGACCAGCACCTGGGTGAGCGGCTTTCTGCTGCTGGTGCTCATCTACTACTGGAACGCAGACCTGTTCCTGATCGATCGCAGCGTCTCGAAGCTGACCGGAGGCCAAGCAATCGCTGCCTCGCTAGCGCTGCTCGCCGTTAGTTGGTTCGCTTACGATGGAATGTGGCGGATCGCTGCCATACACGACAATGCGGCACGTCGCCCAGGTCTAGAACCCTGGTCATCCCTGTGGGGATTGCCGGGCATGTGGCGATCTGGGAATACCTTGATTTTTTCAATGGTCTCATTGGTCGGCGTAGTTTATGCTACGACCCACTTGTTCAGCGGGCGTGCCGCCTTCATCCAGATCGGCGCGATGCTGGGCACGATCATGGCCGCCAACGTCTGGGTGCACATCATCCCGCCGCAGCTGAAGATGCTGCGCCAAGCCCGCGAAGGCCGCCCGGTCGATTTCTCGCTGGGCGCCCACGCGAGGACACGCTCGACGCACAATACCTATCTGACGTTTCCCGTCATCTTCCTCATGATCAGCCAACACTTTCCGCAGGCCTTCGCCAGACCATGGAGCTGGCTGATCCTCTGCCTGTTCATCGTCTTCGGCGCGGGTGTGCGCCGGTTGATGATCGCGGGAGTCCGGGGCGACCGTTGGAGCGCGGCGGCGACGCTAGTATCTGCCGCGGCCCTGGTGTATTTCACCGCGCTGCCGGCCCTCAGCGGTACGACGGCCCCAGGCCCGGGATCGACACCGGCCGCGCCGCCGTTCGTGGACGTGCGCGCCATCATCGTGCAGCGCTGCGCGGTCTGCCATTCCGCCACGCCGACGATGCCCGGCATCGCCTCGGCGCCCAACGGCATGATGCTCGACACGCCGGCGCAGATACAGTCGCTGGCGGTCCTGATCAAGATCCGGGCGGTCGACCAGAAGACAATGCCGCCGGGCAACATCACGCACATCACCGATGAAGAGCGCGCCGTTTTGCGCCGCTGGGTCGACGCGGGCGCGCCGCTGAAGTGAGCGTCCGTTGAGGATCGGTACGGTCTTCCCCACCACCGAAATCGGCAACGACCCTTCGGCCATTGCCGGATTTGCCCAGGCCGCCGAAGATCTGGGCTACGATCACCTGCTGGCCTACGATCACGTGCTCGGCGCGGTACCGCGCAGCGAGGGCTGGCAGGGATACACAATCGAGGATCCGTTCCACGAAACCCTCACCCTGCTGGCATTCCTGGCGGGCCAGACGAAAAAGATCGAACTCGCCACCGGCATCCTGATCCTGCCCCAGCGGCAGACCGCGCTGGTCGCCAAGCAGGCCGCCGAAATCGATGTCCTCAGCCGCGGGCGCCTGCGATTCGGGGTGGGCGTCGGCTGGAACACGATCGAGTACGAGGCGCTGGGCATGGACTGGCGTACGCGCGGCGCGCGGATGGAGGAGCAGGTCGAAGTCTTGCGCGCACTGTGGACGAACGAGGTCATCACGTTCCGCGGGCGCTGGCATCACATCGTCGACGCCGGCATCAACCCGCTGCCGGTGCGGCGTCCGATCCCGATCTGGATGGGCGGCGAATCCGAGGCCGTGCTGCGCCGCGTTGCGCGGCTGGCCGACGGCTGGATTCCCGGTGGACGGCTGCGGTCACCGACGGCGACACACCCGCAGTTCCCGGGCGGCTACGCCGGCATGGTCGAGAAGATGCGCGAATACGCGGCCGCCGTTGGGCGCGATCCGATGGCGATCCAGTTGGAACGGCGCGTTGCCTACGCCGCGGGCCCGCAGCGCTGGCGCCAGACCGCCGATGAGTGGCGGGCACTGGGGGGAACGCATTTCAGCCTCAGCACGATGCAGTCGGAACTGGCGTCGCCTGACCAGCACATCGAGGCGCTGCGCCGGTTCAAAGAGGCTGTCAATCCGTAGGCGTCGCTGAGTGGATCGCTTTCCAGATCCTCGCGGCAGTGAGCGGGAAATCGAGGTGACGGATCCCCAGCGGGTGCAGCGCGTCGTGCACCGCTGACGCGAGCGCAGCCGGGGTGGCGATGGACCCGGCTTCGCCGAGCCCTTTGACGCCGAGGGGATTGAGCGGAGACGGCGTCTCCAGGAACTCCGACCGCACCGGCGGCACCGCGTCCGCGCGCGGCATCCCGTAGTCGGCAAACGTCGCGGTCAACAGCTGGCCGTCGGCGTCGTACACGACCTCCTCGGTGAACGCCTGGCCCCATCCCTGGATCGTCCCCCCGATGACCTGCCCCTCCGCGGTCAGGGGGTTGACGATCCGCCCCGCGTCATCGACGGCCACGAAGTCCAGGATCTCGACCTGACCGGTGTCCGGATCCACCCGGACCGCCGTCGCGTAGACTCCGAATGGAAACACCGGGCCCGGCAGGCGGAAGATGACCTGCTCGTCCAGGCCCATCTCGATGCCTCGCGGCAGGCGAAACGGATTGTACGCGGCGGCGGCGACATCGGCAAACTTCACCGCGCGTTCAGGCGCGCCCGTGACGTAGAGCCGGCCGTCCGCCCAGACGATATCGTCAGGCGCCGCTTCGAGCAGGTGCGCCGCGATCTGCGTCGCCTTGGCTTTCACGCGCTCGGCGGCGACGTGCAAGGCCGACCCGCCGGTGGTCGTTGACCGGCTGCCGAACGTACCCACGCCCCGCGGCACGACCGCGGAATCGCCGTGCTCCACGGTGATGGCGTCCAGATCCAGCTGCAGTACGTCGGCGGCGATCTGCGCGAAGGTCGTCTCATGCGCCTGCCCGGTAGGCGTCGATCCCAGCCGCGCGATGACCCGGCCCGACGGGCCGACGCTGATTGCGGCACTCTCCCACAGCTGCGCGCCGGCGCGCTCGACGTACATCGTGACACCGATCCCGATCAGCGCCCCGTCCTTGCGTGCCGCAGCCTGCTGCTGACGGCGGCGTTCATACCCCAACAACTGACAGGCATGGTCGAGGGCCCGCACGTAATTCCCCGAGTCGTAGGTGAAACCCAGCGCCGTTCGATACGGAAATTGATCGGACCGAATGACATTGGCCCGGCGGAGCTCCACAGGATCGATCCCGAGGTCGAGCGCCACCAAATCGACCATCCGCTCCACCAGGTAAGCGGCTTCCGGCCGGCCCGCACCACGATACGGCCCGGTCGGGACCTTGTTGGTCGCCATCCCCAGCGTCTCGACCGACACCGCGGGGATCGCGTAGGTCCCGGTGAGCAGCATCGATGTCGTAATCGGCACCTGCGCGGTCGGCGAATACAGATAAGCGCCCAGATCCGCGAGCACGCGCGCCCGCATCGCCAGCATCCGTCCCGCCGCATCGACCGCCAGCGACATCTCCACGTCCAGGCCGCGGCCCTGGTAGGTGGCGGCGAGATTCTCCCGTCGATCCTCGACCCACTTCACCGGCCGGGCGGTCTCGATCGCCAGCAGCGCGGTGACCGCGGTCTCCGGCGGCACGTGTCCCTTGCTGCCGAACGCGCCGCCGACATCGGGGATGATCACCCGGACGCGATCGTCCGGCCGCTGCAGGATGCGGCTGAGCTGCGCCCGCGGGCGGTGCGGGTCCTGCATCGAGCACCACACGGTGAGCAGGTCAGCGCCCGGGTCGTAGACGGCGACGGCGCCGCGCGATTCGATCGGCGCGGCGGCCAGCCGAGGAATGTGAAACCGCTGGCTGACGACATGGGCCGCGCCGGCGAACACAGCCTCGAGGTCACCTTCGGTGTGCGTCCACCGCATCAGGACGTTCCCGGGCACGTCGTCATGCACCAGCACGCCGGCATCGAACGCCTGGGCGGTCGTCGTCACCGCCGCCAGCGGATCGATGTCCAGCGTGATGAGCGCGGCGGCGTCCTCCGCCTGCGCCCGCGTCTCGGCCAACACGGCGGCCACCGGCTCGCCGACGTACCGGACTTTGCCGGCGGCGAGGATCGGGTGCGGCGCCCGGGCGATCTCGGCCCCTTCGGGAGCGAACGGGATCACCAACTGCACGCGGCCGACCACATCGGCGGCCGTGACGACGGTGATGACGCCCGGAGCGCGGCGCGCGGCATCGGCGTGGACGGCCCCCAGCCGACCATGCGCGACCGCGCTGCGCACGAAGACGGCGTGGGCCATCCGCGGCAGGTTGAGGTCGTCGACGAAACTGCCCTGGCCGCGGATGAACTTGGGGTCTTCGCGGCGCCGGATGGGCCGTCCAATCCACGACGCGGGCTGAGGAATCATCGCGCCTCGCCCGCCGCGCTGATCAGGATCTCGATACCGTCCGGACCCGCACTGGGGCCGACACGATCGCCGCGAGTCAGCCAGATCACGGATTCCGGTTCCACCGCGTGCTCGGTGTCCCCCACGCGGACCGTACCTGAGCCGGCAATGACATACAGCATCATCTCGCCATCGGCATCGAGACTCGGGCCCGCGGCGCCCGGTTCGATCCACAAACGCTCGGCGCGCATCGGCAGCCCGCGCCCGGAGTCCGCATCGGTGAGCACCGTGCGGGTCCACCCGGGGCCGGATTGCGAATGCATCTCCTCCGCCCTGCGGATGTCGGCCATGTGGACGTTATCTCGCCGCGAGTCGATCCGCCAACCAATCAGCCACCCGCGGCCGGTACTTGTGGGGGATGTTGTTGCAGACGTGGTTGCCCTCGGGGTACATGACCAACTCGCTATTCGGCGCTTCGGCCGCGACACGCTCGGCCTGCTGATACGGGATCAGGCGGTCCAGTTTGCCGAAGACGACCAGCAGCGGCTGCACCACGCGCGGCAGCACGCGCTCCAAAGTCAGTTGCAGTGCGCGCTCCCGGCCATCGGCATCCCCGGAGGCGCCGGAGTAGTGGACGAAGGCTTGACGGCTCAGGGCCGGGAGCCCGTCCCAGCACTCGCCGAAATTGTACGGGCCGCCGATCGCCGCAACAGCCTTGATCCTCGGTTCGAACGCCGCGGTGCGCAGCGCGTAGTAGCCGCCGAGACTGACGCCCGCCGCCCCGACGCGCGAGAGATCGAGGTCGCGCCGGCCGGCCAGCGCATCGAGGGCGGCGCTGACCGCAACTTCGTAGTCGTGGCGGATGGCGGTCGCGTACCCGGCTTCGCCTTGCCCCGGGCCATCCAACGAAAGTGTCGCCAGGCCGCGCGTGAGAAACACGTTCTCCCAAGCGAAGAACTCCTCTTTGGCGGAATCGAGCCCCGGGATGAGCATCACCACCGGATGCGGTCCGGCGGTTGGAGGTTTCCGCAGGTTGCCGGGCAGGATGGCACCCTCGAGAGATACCTCGACCCGTTCGGCGGACGGGTCAAGCAGGCGGTGCGCCGTATAGAGGGCCGCCACGGCCCGGTCCGCGGCATCACGGTGCCGGCGTAGATCGAGCAGCCACAAGAATTTCGCGAAATGATAGCATAGCGCGGCACGGACATATGCCTCTCCCGCGGTCACGCGGTGATCGGCCGCCTGGGCTTCCCTCGCCAGGGCGGCGTGTGAGTCGCCGGTCACCGTCCAGGCGTCCAGCCACTCATCCCACCGCCGCAGGGGCGTCGTCGTACGCAGGAAGTCATTGTACTCGACACCCTGGGCCACAAAGCGCGGCGCCCAATGGGAAATGGCGGAGGCTAGATCGGCGTCAGGCACGTCCGATAACCTCTTCCAGACTGCGTCCGAGGTCTTTCAGCATCACCATCGCGGCATTCCGCCCCGGCGCCGCGGAAACCGATCCACCTGGGTGCGTCGTGGCGCCGGTTTGGTAGAGCCCAGGAATCGGCAGCCGGTGCTCCGCCCATCCGGGCACCGGCCGCAGTTTGCCGGACTGGGCGGGACTCATGTCGCCGCCGTGGCAGGACCCGTGCCAGTTGTGCGTGTTGCGCCGCTCGAGATCCAGCGGGCTTTCGACCACCGACGCC
>JBIOXT010000271.1:0-13936 GCA_044869795.1 bacterium
GCGCGCTGCTCAACCTGCCGGACATCTTTCCGTCACGGACCATCTTCGCCGTGAGTGCGCTGCTGGGCGCGGCCGTCAATGCCGCCATCCCGCTGTGGGCCCGCGGACCCGACGTCGCCGTCCCGCTGCGGTTCCTGACCGGCTTCTGTCTGGCCGGGGTGTACCCCACGGGTCTGAAGATCATGTCGACCTGGTTTCGGACCAACCGGGGCATGGCCCTCGGCGTCATGGTGGGCGCGCTCACGGTCGGCACGGCGCTGCCGCACCTCATCGCCGCCGTCGGCAGCCCGGACTGGCGCCAGACGATGCTGGCGGCCTCCGGATTGAGCGTCATCGCCGCGGTCTTGGCCATCACCGTCATCCACGAGGGACCCTACAGGATGCCAGCGCCGCCGTTTCAGTGGAAGTACGCCCTGCATATTTGGCGCGATCCGGCGCTGCGGCTCGCGAACTTTGGCTACCTCGGCCACATGTGGGAGCTGTACGGCGTCTGGGCGTGGCTGCCGCTGTTCGTAGTGGAAAGTTTCCGTACCAGCGGCTCGGGTGGGCCCGCCGCGGCAAGCCTGGCCGCGTTTGCCGCGATCGCCGCCGGCGGCGCCGGGTGTGCGGTCGCGGGGATCCTTGCCGATCGGCTCGGGCGCACCGCGGTCACGATCGCCTCGATGGTCATCAGCGGCGCGTGCTGCCTGCTGATCGGGATGCTCTTCGGCGGCAGTGCGGCCGCGGTGGTTCTCGTCACGCTGATCTGGGGGTTCGCGATCGTCGCGGATTCGGCGCAGTTCTCCACCAGCGTCACGGAGTTGGGCGATCCGGCCTACACGGGCACCGCGTTGACGATGCAGGTCGCCGCGGGATTCCTGCTGACCGTGGTCTCGATCCGGCTCCTGCCGATCGCGGTCGGCCTGGTCGGCTGGCGCTTCGCGTTCAGCGCGTTGGCGATCGGCCCCGCCGCGGGCAGTTACGCGATGTGGCGGCTCCGCCGCCGTCCGGAATCCGCGCGGATGGCCGGCGGGATGCGGTGAGCCGATGGACGTCAACCGGGAATCGGTCATCTGGTCCGGCGGCGAGGTTTCCGCGGCCTGGCATCACCCGGCCCACGGCAGCACGTACCTTGTCCTCGCCCACGGCGCCGCCGGCAACATGACGTCGTCCGGGCTGCCTCAACTCGCCGAGGCCCTGGCGTCTGAGGATATCGGGGTCGTGCGCTTCAATTTCCCGTACGCGGAGGCCGGCCGGCGAGTGCCCGACCGGCAGAACATGCTCGAAACATGCTACCGCGCCGTGGCCGACGCCGTCCGGCCGCTCACCTCGACCGTGTTCCTGGGAGGGCGATCAATGGGCGGACGGATTGCTTCCCACGTCGCTGCGGCGGGCTACGGCTGTGCCGGACTCGTCTTCCTCAGCTATCCGCTCCATCCGCCGGGCCAACCCGAACGTCTGCGCGACCGGCACCTCTACGGCATCGCCGTGCCGATGCTGTTTGTGCAAGGCACCCGTGACGCCTTCGCGCGGCCAGACCTGCTGGAGCAAACGCTGGGGAAACTGCCGACGGCCACGCTGCGCAGCATCACCGGCGCGGACCACAGTCTGAAGGTGAGAGGCCGTCCGCCGGCCGAGGTCACGGCGGAGATCGTGGACGCGATCGCGCAGTGGATTCGCGGGACGGTCAGGTAGTCCGTTCGACCGCCGACAACACGCCGTAGAGGTCCTCCAGGCGCTTCGCCGCGGCCTCGTACTGTGCGCGCAGTGCTTTCACGCGCCCGGCATCGCGGTACGTTTCGGGGTCGGACAGGCCGCGGCCCGCGTCCTCCAGCTCACGCTCGGCGGCGGCGATCTGCGCGGCGACGTCATCGAATGATGGCGGCAGGTCCTTCGCGGCGGGGCGCGTCCCGGGCGCCCGGCGCGGCCCCGCGGCGGATGAAGCACCCCGCGGTCCGCCATCATGCACGGCACGCTGCCGCAAGTCGTGGTAGGTCCCGCGAAAGTCGGTGATCATCCGCGCTTCGACGGTCAGAATCCGCGTCGCGACCCGTTCGAGCAAGTACCGATCGTGCGTGGCCACGATGATCGTCCCCGTGAAGTCACGCAGCGCCTGCTCGAGGGCTTCCCGCGATGGGATGTCGAGATGGTTGGTCGGCTCATCCAGGAGCAGGAAGTTCGGCTGGTCCAGCAGCAGCCGGGCCAAACTCAACCGCTGCCGTTCACCCCCCGAGAGCATGTTGACGCGCTTGTACACGTCGTCGCCGCTGAAGAGGAACCGGCCCAGGTAGGTGCGCACGTCTTCCGGCGTCAGCGGGCGGTCGGCCAGAATTTCATCGAGCACCGATCGCTGCGGATCGAGGACGTCGGTGGCCTCCTGCGCGAAGTACCGCGCCTGCACGCCGACCCCCAGGACGACGCGCCCTTCGGAGGGAGCGTCCAGCCCGGCGATCAGGCGCAGCAGCGTCGTCTTGCCCGCGCCGTTGGCGCCCAGGAGGCCGATGCGCTCCCCGCGGTGGACGTCGAGGTCGAGGTGTGAGAAGACCACCCGATCGCCGTAGCGCATGCCGACGTCGACGAGTTTTGCGACGAGCCGCCCCGACGTGCGCCGGGCCTCCGCCCGGACCCGCATCGCGCTGCCGTGGCGCGGCTTCGGCAGTTCGGCCGATTCGATGCGCGCGAGCATCTTTTCGCGGCTCTTGGCCTGCGTCGCGCGGTTGCCGGCCTTGTAGCGGCGGATATAGGCCTGCAGTTTCGCGATCTCTTCCTGCTGCCGCTCGTAGACCTCGCTCTGGCGCCGGGTGCGCTCTGCCTTCTGCGCAGCGAACGCGGCGTACGATCCGGGATACGCGGTCACGGCGCCGCCTTCAATCTCAAGGGTCCGTGCCGTGACGGTATCGAGCAGGTACCGGTCATGGCTGACGATGATGATCGCACCGGGAAACCCCTGCAGATAGGATTCCAGCCACTCCGTGGCCGCGAGGTCGAGGTGGTTGGTCGGCTCGTCCAGCAGCAGCACGTCGGGTTCCATCAGCAGCGCGCGCGCCAGTTCGCACCGCACGCGCCACCCCCCGCTCAGCTCGCCCAGCGCGCGGCCGAAGTCCGGCTCCCGGAATCCGAGCCCTGTGAGCACCAAGCGGGCCGCCGTCTCCAGGACAAACCCGCCGGCGTGCTCAAAGTGCTCGCGGACGCTTCCGTACTCGGCCATCACCTCGGCCAGCCGGTCGGGATTGTCGTGCACCGCGGGAACCGCCATGTGCTGCTCGAGGTCCCGCAGGCGGGATTCCAGCGCCTGCACGTCGGCGGCACCGGCCAGCACGTGGGCGAGGACTTCCGCCCCCGGCGCAGCCGAGGGAACCTGCGGCAGATACGCGATGCGGGCCCAGCGTTCAACGGTCACGCGTCCACGATCGGGCTCATCCAATCCGGCGAGCAGGCGCAGCAGGGTGGTTTTCCCGGACCCGTTGCGTCCGATCAGCCCGACCTTTTCCCCGGGTTCCAACGCGAACGTCACGCCGCGGCACACATCCACGCTGGCGTACGATTTCGCGACATCGAAGACAGAGAGAATCGGCACCGCCCCATTGTACCCCGGCGCATTCAGCGTGGGGAGGACTCTGTCCGACGCCCGCGGAACTAGCACATTCCGAGTGAATGCGCGGGATGCCCGGAGGTGGCAGGGTCGATGGCAAGCGGAACAGTGAAGTGGTTCAATCCCGAGAAGGGATATGGCTTCATCACCCCCGATGAAGGGGGGAAAGACTTATTCGTGCACTATTCGGCGATCCAGGCCGATGGCTTCAAGACGCTGAATGAAGGCCAGAAGGTCGAGTTCGAGGTCACCCAAGGGCAAAAAGGTCCTCAGGCTGTTAACGTCCGGCCCGCGTAGGGTCCGGCTCAGTCCGCGGTTGCACCACCTCGCAGTTCCCCCGGCGGGACACGCCTGAACAGTAGTATCTCTGGACGAGGAGGATGGAACGAATGGACGCCAGCCCGCACCGGATGTATGCGCAGGAACTGCGCCGTCGACTGCCCGGCCGTTACTTTCACCCGGTGGGCTATCGCGCGCTGTGGATGATCCCGTACGCCGCCGCGGCGACGGCGGGCATCCTGCTCATCACCATGACGAACCTGCACCTCGCGCTGAAACTGATCATCGCGGTGCTGATCGGGATCACGTTCTCCTCCCTTGGGTTCCTTGGTCATGAGATCCTCCACGGCGCGGTGACGCGGCGCCCGTGGCTCCGCGATCTGCTCGGTGGGATCTGCCTCCTCCCCCACGCCATCGCCCCCCTGTTGTGGCGCCAATGGCACAACGCCGAGCACCACGGGAATACCCAGATCCAGGGACGGGATCCGGACGCCTACAGCACGATCGAGGAGTATCGGGAACGCAAGTCGCTGCAGATCCTGCACCGCTGGGTGCCCATCCGCAGCATCCGCTTCTTCCTGCTGCTCACGGTCTGGCTGAACGTGCATGCCGGGATCGTGCTCACCCACCAACTGCAGGCCGCGAACCGGGCCGGGCGGGCCCGGCTGATCGTGCAGTCGGTGCTGCCGCTGGCGTTCTGGGCGGCACTGGCCGCGCTGCTGGGATGGCGCCATTTCCCGCTCTTCTTCGTCATCCCCGTGATGGTCAGCAACTTCGTCGTCATGTCCTACATCGCCACCAACCACCTGTTGAATCCGTTGATCGAGGACGATGATCCGCTGAAGGGCTCGCTGACGGTGACCGTGCCGAAGTTTCTGGATATCATTCACTCGAACTTCAGCCATCATACCGAGCACCACATCTTCCCGGCGATGAGCACGAAGTACGCCCCCGAGATCAAACGGCTGTTGAAGAAACTCTGGCCGGACCGCTACAACGAAATGTCGCTGTGGGACGCCATGAAATCGCTGTGGGCGACGCCGCGGCTGTATCTGGACAACATCCGTCTGGTGGACCCGGCCTCCGGAAATGCCTATCCGGTGGTCGGCCACGGGTTGGATCCGAAGCGGATCGCCCCGGTCGACTCGTGACCGGGTACTGAGCGCTGGGTGCTGGGGTACTCAGTACCCAGTACTCGGAACAACGTGAGATGGGCCGCGTCAGGCAGGTCGGCCCCGATCTGCTCCTGCTGGATACCGGGTACGGCGGCGCGCGTGAGACCGTCGGCGTCTACCTGCTGCCGGGCGACCGCCCGGGAATCGTAGAGACCGGTCCCACGATCACGGTCGGTCAGGTGCTTGCGGGCATCCGCGAGGCCGGCATCGACCCCGCCGATCTCCACGTAGCGGCGGTCACCCACATCCACCTCGATCATGCCGGCGCCGCCGGCACCCTTGCCCGGCAGATTCCGAACCTGCAGATCTACGTCCATCCGATCGGCGCACCGCATCTGGTCGATCCGGCGCGATTGACCGCCAGCGCGCGGCGATTGTACGGCGCGGAATTTGACCGGCTGCTGGGCGACCCCGAGCCCATTCCGGCAGAACGCGTACACCTGGTGGCCGACGGGGACACGCTGCTGGTCGGGTCGCGCCGCCTGCGGGCCATCGACACCCCCGGACACGCGCGCCATCACCACGCCTACGTTGACGATGCTTCCGGCGACATGTTCAGCGGCGACATTGCCGGGGTCGCCCTTCCCCGCTCCCGCTACGTCCGGCCGCCCACACCCCCGCCGGAGTTTGATGTCCCGGCGTGGAAGGCGTCGCTGGCCAAGCTCCGCGCGCTGCGGCCCCGACGGTTGCTGCTGACCCACTTCGGACCGCAGGAATGGGTGACGGAACTGTTCGACCAGCTTGAAAGCCGGATCGACCGGCTGGTGGACCGGGTGCGGGACGCGCTGGCGGCCGGCCTGGACCCCGAGACCATCACCACCCAAGTCAAACGCGAAGCGATGCAGGAGATCGACGCCGCGGACGGGCCCGGCAGCAGCGCGCGCTACGAGGTCATCATGCCCGTCTACCAAAGCGTGCTGGGATTGATACGCTACATTGAGAAGAGCGGGATAAAGAGATAAGGGGATAAGAGGGATCACCATGAGCGCCTTACTGAAGGGCAAGCGTGCCCTGGTGATGGGCGTCGCCAACAAGCGCAGCATCGCCTGGGGCATCGCGACCGCCTTCCACCGCGAGGGCGCGGACCTCGCGTTGACCTACCAGAACGACCGGCTGAAGGAGAACCTCGACGAACTGCTGGATACCATCGGCGGGCGCAATGCCTTCCCGACGTTCCCGTGCGACGTCGGCAACGACGAACAGATCGACGGTGTCTTCTCGGGGATCGCCGGCACGTGGGAACACCTCGACGTGCTCGTGCACTGTCTCGCGTTCGCCAACCGTGACGATCTCGCCCGACCACTGCACGAGGTGTCGCGCGGCGGCTACGCGCTGACCCTCGATATCAGCGCCTACTCGCTGCTCGTCACCGCACGCCGCGCCGCCGAGTTGATGAACAACGGCGGCAGCATCATGACGCTGACGTACAATGCGGTGGACCGGGTGGTGCCCGGCTACAACGTGATGGCGATCGCCAAGGCGGCCCTCGAGGCGGAGGTCCGCTACCTGGCGTCTGAGCTGGGCCCACGCAACGTGCGGGTCAACGCCATCTCCGCGGGGCCACTGAAGACGCTGGCGGGGAGCGCGGTCAAGGGCATCACGCGCCTGCAGGACATCACCGAGCAGGTGGCCCCGCTGCGGCGGAACATCACCCAGGATGAGGTGGGAGACGTCGCGGTGTTCCTGGCCAGCGATCTCGCGCGGGCCGTCACCGGCAACACCATCTTCGTGGACAGCGGATTCCACGTGATGGGAATCCCGCAGCAGAGCTGAGGGCCCTATTCCTGGAGTATCTGCAGCACTGACTCGATCTCGTTGACCGCGTACCGCACGGGATTCTGCCGGCCCGCCGCCGGCACGCGCCGCAGGTACGGCGTGTCGAGGAGGATTTCCGCGCCCGTTCCCAGTGCGATCCGGCGCATCCGTAAGTACGTGATGTAGGCGTCCACGCACCGCCGCCCGTCCGGCCCCATCAGCGCGCGGTCAATCCGAATGCCCCGATCCCTCAGCGCGGCCGCCTGATCCAGGACCGCCGCAGCGAACCGCTCCACGGCGAACGTATCTTGACCGTCTTGAACCTGTTGCCAGAGCACCCGGCTGGCAATCTGGGTGCAGGTCATCACGTGCAGCGCCGCCACGGCGCGCCGGGTCGTTTGTTCAAGGTGGGGAGATAACCCATCGAGCGGCATCTCATCGCCGATCGTGAGGAAGACCCGCATCCGGCCCGGCCGCATGAAGTCGTAGACGATGGCGGCGGGCGCGCACCGCAGCGGCGCCCGCACCAGGGTCAGCAGGCGGCGAAAGCCGGCGCGAAACGGCTGCAGCCGGCCGTCCGAAGACAACACACCTTCGGCCGCAAGGTAGAGGGTGTCGCCGCCATCGAGCACCGCCGCCAGGGCGCGCAACTGCTCATCGACAACGTCCCGCTGCCGGCTGACGACCCGGTCCCGCCAGGACGGAAGAAACGCGCGCAGCGTGGCCCGGCGCATCCACCAGGTCCGATACCGCCACGCCAGGGCGCCGGACAGCATCGCCGGGCGCCCGTGCGCGGCAAGCGCCTCGACTTCCGCCGGGGCCAGGACCGTTTCCACGGGATGGTCTCCAAACACGCGCGCAAACTCATCCACCGCTTCATGCATCGTCCGTTCCCGAAACCGGCGGATCGGGAGGATGTGCAGCGCGTGCAGCACGCGGGTGAGGTTGGTGCGGGCCAGCGGCCGGCGGAGGATGCGGGGGATGGGGGGCTGCAGCCCGAGGAATCCGGTGACGAACATGTCTTCTCTTCCGGCGAACCACATCCGGCGGATCGGCCGGATGCCGTTGAAGAGCAGCGCCGGGGGAATCGTCACGCTGTCGGGATCGCGCTTGTGGTTGACGACGATGAGCGTCGAAGGCCGCTGGCGGTACCGATGAGCACCGTCGAGGTGGAGGTCGAGAAGAACCCGCGTGCCCGCCCAACAGACCGCGGCCACGGTGAAGTGAAGGATGTCTGCCATTTGGGGCTAATCCACTTCGCGCGCCGGTATGCGCATCCTGTACGCCGTCGGCTCCTGGGGATTGGGTCATGCGACCAGGAGCCTGTCCGTCATCACCGCGCTGCTCGGCGCCGGCGCCGAGATGACGGTCGTGTCCACCGGCCGCGCCCTGCAGGTCCTGCGCGGGGAACTCCGCGACGGATGCGAGTTTCTGGACTGGCCGGACACCCCCCAGACGGTTGCCGGCACGGCGTGGGGATTCCATCTGAAGACGGCGGCGGCCATCCCATGGTACCTGGCGGCGCTCCGGCGGGAGCACCGCTGGACCGCGCAGCTCATCCGCCGGCGCCCGTTCGATCGGATCGTGTCGGACAACCGCTACGGCGTGCAGCACCCCGCGGTGCCGTCCTTCCACATCCTGCATGGACTCCGGTTCATCGCGCCGGGACGGATCCGTCTCATCGAACGGCAGCTCGAAGCGTTCAACTACCGCTGGCTGGGGCACCTGCGGCGGATGATCGTGCCCGATACCGAGGACGACAAGCTCAGCGGGGATCTCGCCCACGGGCTGGATGTGTTTCCCCGCGCGATCATATCGTACGCGGGCATCCTCTCGCGGCTGCGCCGGCGCGCGGTGGCCCAGGATCTCGACGTGTTCGTGACCCTGTCGGGACCGGAGCCGCAGCGGTCGATCCTCGAACGCATCGTCCTGCGGCAACTCCCGTCGCTGCGGGGCCGCATCGTCGTGGCGCTGGGAAAACCCGATCTGGTCGCGCGCACGCGGGTGGGATCGGCCGATGTGTACGGGTATCTGGACCGGGCGGCGCAGGAGGAGATGATGAACCGCGCCCGGGTCATCGTCTGCCGGGCCGGCTACTCCACGATCATGGACCTCGCCGAACTCCGGCGCAGCGGGGTGCTGATCCCGACGCCGGGCCAGACGGAACAGGAGTACCTGGCCCGCTACCACGACGCGCGCGGGACGGCACTGGCGGTCGACCAGCGTGATGTCGATCTGCGCGACGCCGTCGGGCGCGCCGCGGCCCTGCCGCCGTTCCACGCAGCGGTGACCACCGAGGCGGCCGTTCGACAGATGACCTCACTGATTCTGGCCGGGTAGCAGTCCCCACCAGTCGTAGCGGTCGAGGTAGACGAGGTCGAAGAGCATGGCGCCGCGGGTGAGGCGCAGCGTGTAATCCAGCGCATCGCGGAACTGCTCGGGGGCCCCTTCGAACTGCGTCAGCAGCAGGCTGCCGACCACCGCCGTGCGGCCGGCCACCACGTCGGCGGCCAGCAACGAGGCGCCCTCCACGCTCATCCAGGCCGGATAGCCTGCGGCCGCGGCGTCGGCGCGGGTGACGCGGGGATAGTACAACCCGACCATCAGATAGTCCAGCATGTCGGCGACCGCGGCGCGGCGCCAGGGATCACTCATCCAATCAAGATCGACGCCGGTCTCCGCAGCGCCCCAGTTCACGCCTTCGTTCCAATAGACGGGATACCAGGATCCCACGTACGCGGCGAACGGCAGGCCCGGCTTCAGTTGGTGGACGACGCGTTCGGCGGCGCGGATGAACCGCTGCAGCACCGTCGCCCGCCAGCCGACCCACTCTCGAAACAGCGGTCCCCGCACGACGCGGGCCCCGTCCAGGCGGACCACGTCGTCGGGCCAGACCGCGACCGGCCGCCCGAGCCACTCCTCGAACTGGGCCCGGCTGTCGTCGGAGACGTCGGCGGTGACGTCGGGGTACCTCAGCCGGTCCAGGACCAGTCCGTCGATATCGTACCCGGAGACGACCTCACCAATCACGGCCAACTCGTAGAGCTGGACCTCAGACAGCCCGGGGTTGGCGAAGGCGATTTCTCCCACCTGCGTCGCGGGGATGATGCTGCCGCCGGGACCGGCGTGCTGCGCCGCCCACTGTGGACGGTCGAACAGCAGACCGGCGTGAAACGCGTTCAGGCCCTCGCCGAACACATTGACCGCGGCATGCACCTGCAGCCCGCGCGCATGCGCTTCCGCGATGATCACCTGCAGCTGGTCGAAGCCTTCCGGATACCAGGTGCGGGGCGCCGGGTAAGCCGGCGGGGCGGTGCGGGGCACGGGCGACGTCGCGATGAGCGGGGCAAACGCGCTGCGATAGGTGACGTAACCCCAAGCGTTCTTGGCCTCCGGCATGACCGTCGTGACTCCTGATGCGGCGGCGCGCGCGATCACGGCCGCGATCCCCTCGCGCGTGCTCAGCTCGCGGAGGTTCGCCGACGCCTCCATCCACAACGCCAGCCGCGGCGGCGGGGCCGCCGCCCGGCCGAACCCCAGGCCGGAGGCCAGCACGCCGATGATTGTGAGCAGGATTCTCAGACGCATGAAGGTAGGGGATTCAGGCCGCGTAGAAAGACTTCCCTACGACCCCATTCCCGGTTGTAGCCTATCAGGAGGTCCCGCCGTGCAACAGATGATGCACGTTGACCCGCGGCGCGCATTCCCGCGCCGGTTCGTCCCCCAGGACGCCGCGATGGGGGATTGGGCGCAGATCGAGCCGCTGTACCGCGAACTGCTGGACCGTTCGATCGCCTCCGCCGGAGACCTCGAGCAGTGGCTGGTCGACGCCTCCGAACTCACGTCGGTCATCGCGGAGGAACGGGCCCGGCGGTACATTGCGATGACCCAGCAAACCGATGACACAGCGCGCGAAGCCGCCTACCAGCACTTCGTCGAGCACATCGATCCCCAGATCAAACCGCTGGCCCAGGAGCTGAAGATCAACTACCTCGACAGCCCCTACCGCGCCCGGCTGGACATGGACCGCTATGGGGTGATGGACCGCAACATCGACAACGACATGAAGCTGTTCCGCGCGGAAAACGTTCCGCTGGAAACGCAAGAGGCGCTGCTGTCCAAGGAATACCAGAAGGTCACCGGCGCGATGACGGTGACGTACCAGGGACAGGAACTCACCCTGCAGCAGGCCGCCAAATACCTGGATGAGACCGACCGCACCGTGCGGGAAGAGGTCTGGCGGCTGATCGCCGACCGCCGGATGCGGGACAAAGACCTCCTCGACGACCTGTACGACCGGCTGATCGCCCTGCGCCAGCAGATCGCCGCCAACGCCGGCTTTGCGAACTACCGCGACTACGCCTTCAAGCGGCGGCGGCGGTTCGACTATACGCCCGAGGATTGTTTCCGATTCCACGAGGGCGTCCAGCAGGCCGTCATGCCGCTGGTCCGGCAGATCATGACGGATCGGCGCCGGCGGCTGGGCGTGGAGGCGATCCGTCCGTGGGATCTCCAGGTCGATCCGCAGGGACGCGCGCCGCTGCGGCCGTTTTCCGATGTCGGCGAGCTGGTCAACGGGACCATCGAAATCTTCAGGCGCGTCGATCCGGAGCTGGGCGAGCAGTTCAGGTTCATGTCGGAGGAGGACCTGCTGGATCTGGAAAGCCGCAAGGGCAAGGCCCCCGGCGGGTACCAGAGCACCCTCCACGAGCAGCGGTGGCCGTTCATCTTCATGAACGCCGTGGGCCGCGACGACGACATCCGGACCCTCCTGCACGAAGGAGGCCACGCCTTCCACATGCTGGCGGCGCGCGATGAGCCGATCCTCGACTACCGGCATGCCCCGCTGGAGTTCGCGGAGGTCGCGTCGATGGGCATGGAGCTGCTGGCGGCGCCGCACCTGAACGTTTTCTACACGGATCCCGACGACTACGCCCGCTCGCGCCGCAACACGCTGGAAGACGCCGTGATGATCCTGCCCTGGATCGCGATCATCGACTCGTTCCAGCACTGGGTGTACACCCATCCCGGCCACACCCGCCAGGAGCGCCTCGACGCCTGGCTGACCGTGCAGAACCGGTTCGACGGCGCGATGCCCAACGGGATTCCGGATTGGACCGGGCTGCACGACGCGCAGGCCTACCGCTGGCAGGCGCAGCTGCACCTGTTCACCGCTCCCTTCTACTACATCGAGTACGGGTTCGCCGAGACCGGGGCGCTGCAGGTGTGGGTCGCCAGCCGGCGCGACCACCGCGCGACCGTGGAGCGGTACTGGCAGGCGCTGGCTCTGGGGGGGTCGCGGCCGCTGCCGGAACTATTCGTGGCCGCCGGGGCGAAGTTTCAATTCGATGCCGAGACGCTGAAGCCGCTGGTCGACGCCGTCGCCGAAGAGCTTCAGACGCTCGCTTAGCCGATCATCACCAGCACGACGCCGGCCACGGCGAGGGCCGCGCCGGCCACAGTGCTCGTGGTGACCCGTTCGACTTCGCGGAACATCAGCAGCAACAACACCGCGAACAGCGGGCTGGTATTGCTCAGCGGCGTCACCCGCACCACCTCTCCGAGGTTCAGCGCAAGATAGTAGGCGAGAAATCCGCCCGTCGACAGGATGCCCCCGGCGATCAGGTAGACGAAGCTGCCCCGATCCGCGCGCAGCGGCTGGCGCCGGCGCCGCGCGCCGAGGTAGGGAGTCAGCGTCACCAGTGAGCCGGTCACGGTCAGGGCCGCCGCGAGAATGGGATCGGGCAGTAGCCGCAGGCCGATTTTCCGCAACATGAACGAGAGGCTGGCCATCACAGCGGTGTTCAGCGCCAGCAGCACACCCAGTGTGCGGATCCGGCGTGCCGTGCCGCCGGGCGGGTCGGGCTCGGCCCCGGGCTCCGGTTTGAACGTCAGGGCCACCCCGATAACGACGAAGACCGTCCCGGCGGCGACCGCCCAGGTGAGATGCTCGCCAAGAATCGGCACGGCCAGGATCGCCGAGAAAAGCGGCGTCGTATTGCTGATCGTTGCCGCGCGCGCCACCCCGATGATGTTGATGCTCTCGTAATAGGTGAGCCGCGCCAGTGCCGGCGCGAAGAGACCCGCCGCGAGGAAGACCAGGGTTGCCCCGGTCAGGAGGTGGGACAGCGAACCGCCGACCGCGGCGATGAACCACAGCGCGCCGAGGTTGGTCACCAGCGAGACCATCACCGCGGTGGCGGACGTGGACCCGCGCAGGGACAGGCGGACGGCCACGGCGTTGCCGGCAAACAACAAAGCGGACAGCAGCGCGAAGAAACTGCTCACACGCAGTGCAGTTCTACTCAGTTGCCGATAATCCGCCAGCCCCCCAGCACGGCGGTGCGGTACCAACCCCTGCGCGGCCGGACATGAACTCCGCGCAGTGGTTTGCCGTCGGGACCGATGTAGTCCCAGCGGTCGTCGATCACATACGCGTCGCTGATGTAGATCACGACATGGGAGACCCGGGTGGGGTCGTTGGTGGGATGCAGGTAGACGAGATCCCCGAGGACGAACGGCCCGCTCTTCGGAATCGCCTTTGCCGGCAGTCCCGGGGATTTGGCGAGGGCGCGCACGCTACTGGTCGGACGGGCGCCCAGCCCGTAGTTGTAGACCCAGGATGCGAAGTTCGAGCAGTCCAGACCCCGCCCCGCGCCCCACTGCGCATCGGTGCCCTCCTGCGGAGTTCCCCGGTCCCCTGAGGGGAAGGTGTCGGTCGGGGGATTCCAGGCGGGGATGTGATGGTGTCGGTAATCCAGGGCGTTGGGATTCCCCGCGACGTTGAGGTAGCGCATTGCGACGATCAGGATGCGCTCCCGCTTCCACGTCTGCGGACTGCATCCCGCATCCGCTGGCACGGTCACGGCCGGATAGACCGCGGCGCGCGGCCCCCATCCGCCGTTGGGGTAGACTCCATCCTGACTGAGGCGGTACCAGTCTTGAGGAGGCGTAGCGGTTTGGGGCAGCGTGTCGCGTTGGGCAAAATCGGCGGTGAGGGATTCTCGGTTGCAGGTGAACGGGTAGTCGAACGATGCCGACGTCGTTTGCGAGCTGGCGGCCGGGAGCAGCCCGCCGGCTGCCAGCAGCGCGACGATCGTAAGGATGCCAAGAGTCCACCAACGAGGCCGTCGACTGTTCATAGCTATCGTATGCC
>JBIOXT010000272.1:0-9761 GCA_044869795.1 bacterium
TCGTCATGTCCCCTTCGCCTCCCCGCGGGTGAGCTCGCCCTCCTCCACGACGCGCTTCAGCGTCTGCAGCCGTTCACCCCAGAACGCCTCATAGTTGCGGATCCAGCCTTCGTACACGGCCCGCAAGGGTTCGGCATTGAGCTGATACCAGCGCTCCCGTCCATCCCGGCTTTCGCGGACCAGCTTCGCCTGGCGCAGGATGCGCAGGTGTTTGCTCACCGCCGGCCGGCTGATCTGGGGAAACCGTTGGGCGATGTCGCCGGCGCGGAGGGGTCCGGCATCCCGCAGCAGGTCCAAGATCCTGCGCCGGGTGGGATCGGAGATCGCCCGATAGGCGGAGTGTCGCGGCATGCACGTCGCGTCCCTCAGCAGAGGTTTGTGTAACTATATGGTTACACGATTCGCTGACGGTGTCAAGTGCCCGACATCACACCCTCCACGGAGGCTTAGCGGCGAATGATCAACTGCAGGATCAGTCCCAACAACCCCAGCGCGGCCGTCAGCACCAGTGCGTACCGGGCGGTGATGCGCATCACCCGCCCTTCTTCTCCCGCCAGTCCGGTGGTGGCGGTGGCCAGTACGACCTTCGCCGGCGCCAGCATCGATCCCAACGCCCCGCCGGCGGTCTGCAGCGCCGCCATCAGCACCGGATCCATCGCCAGCAGCCGGGCCCCGTCGCGCTGCAGCGCGCCAAACAGCACGTTGGAGTTCGTGTTGCTGCCGGTGATGACCGTGCCCAGCAGGCCGAGGAACGGCGAGACCAGCGGGAACAGGCCGCCGATCGCGCCGGTCAGGCTTTGTGCGAGCAGGAATGTCATGCCGCTGTAGGACATGACCATGGCGACACCCACCAGGGCGAGGATCGTTACGGTTGTCGGAATGCCCTGCGCGGCCGCGGCCGCCCAGACCGTCCGCCAGGCCGGCAGGCGCCGGCCCAGTGCCCGGAACAGCAGCGCGGCGCTCAGCGTCGTGTAGACGAGCAGAGCGCCGGGATGGCCGAAGACGGCGAGATCGAACGTTGACGCACCCGAGGCCCACCCCAGCCCCGTGGTCACCGCGGGAAATGAAAACTCCAGCCGCGCGTCGTCCAGCAGCGCGTGCAGCGGCGGCACGAACGTCGCCAGCGCGACCACGCCGATCAGCGTGTAGTACGGCAGGAACGCAACCTGAAACGGCATCTCGGGGACGCCCGTCGGCGCCGGCCGCCGGGCGGCGGCCACTCCGGCAGCAGCCCGAAGTATCCCGCGCGCCGCCGGGCCAGCCGTGCCAGCCCCATGCTCACCACGAGTCCGACCATGCCCGCGCCGAACGACGCGATGATCCAATGCTGCGTCAGCGCCAGCAGCAGCTGGGTGCCGCCCATGGCCAGTCCCAGCGCAAGGATCGCCCCGAACGCGCGGCGGAATGGGCGCAACCCCGCGTGGATGTGGGCAACCGCGAATCCCGTGGCGACCGAGACCAGTCCCAGCAGCACCGCGATCCAGATCCCCAGATCGCGTGGGGGCAGTCCGGTCACCGATCGCAGCGCCTGAAACGAACTCGCCATGTCGCCCATCGTCACCGCCCAGGCGTGGCCCACCAGCGGAATGGCCGCGGACTCCAGCGGCGCGAATCCCAGCCCCATCAGCAGCGGCGCGGTCACCGCCACCGGCACGCCGAACCCGGCCACACCCTGCAGGAACGAGCTGAACGCGAAGCCGATGATCAGCAGCTGCAGCACGTGATCCTCGGTGAGGTGGGCCACCGCCTCGCCGATGCTGCGGATCGCCCCGACCTGTTCGGCCAACTGGTACAACAGCAGCGCCGCCCAGATGATGTAGAGCACGTTCAGGCTCAGCGCGACCGCGCGCCACAGCGCGACGCCGATCGCCGCCGCCGGTGTCTGAAACGCGACCAGCGCCAGCACGACCGCCATGCCGAGCCCGGCGAGCGCGGCGGTCGTCCCGCGCCAGCCCAAGCGCAGCAGCCCGATCAGCAGCACGGCCAACGGCAGCGTGGCCGCGGCGACCCGCCAGAGGTCAGCCGGCATTCGGTCGGAGATAGATCGCGAGGAATTCCTGAATGTACTTCGCCCAGGCGTCCAGATCGGCGTCCGGATCGGTGACCTCGCTGCGCGGCAGCGCCAGCGGCCGGGACAACATCCACGCGCCGGACACCTCAGCCCGGATGGCCTCGACATCCTCAGTGAGGTCGACCGTGGCGCCCGGAGCGAGGCTCGCCGTGGTCGAGATGATGATGGCCTGCAGGCGTTCGATCGTCACCAGATTGCGGATGACGTCGATCGCAGTCTCCCGCGCATCCTCGACGCTGCGGCCCCGCACGGGGGTCCGCGTCAACGTGCGGCCCGTGGCCGGTTCGGTGATGTGCGCGCTGTACCGTGCGGCGTCGTCGGGGCCCTCGATGACGACGGTGAAGGTCCGGCCGTGCATCGCGATGTGCTCGGGGACGCGGCGAGTCACGCGCGGCTCCCGCAGCAGATTACGTGGTGAGCGACTCGGCCCGCTCGTCCGCGGCGGCCTGCACGTTGATCAGCAGCGCCTGCAGCGCCTGCACGCCGAGGTCGAAGTTCTTGCGGAATTCGGGAACCGATGCCCGCAGCTCGGCGGCGGCCTGCGGCCCGCCCTCGGCCTGGGCGCGGAACGTGACTTTGGTCCGGCGACCGTCGGGACTGGCGGCGAGCTCGGCGGTGAACAGCGCGGTACCGACGGGGAACACGGAGCGGTCGGTGTAGTACCGAAACGGTTTCCAGTCCAACACTTCCTCTTCGATGATGAACTCGCCGTGCACACAGTGGTTCTTCGTCCCCACGCCCCGCACTCCGGCCTGCGTCTCTTCATCGACCCGCAGCGTGCCGGCCTGCCACATCGCGCGTTTCGCCGGGGTGGTGATGTAATCCCAGACGATCGCTGGCGGCGCGGGCAGCTCGAACTCGATCAGGGTGACGCCGTCGGCGGGCCCCACGTAGACGGCGCGACGCTCCTGGTCGGCTTTCCACTGCGCCTCCAGATCCATCACGTAGCCGCGGATTTCCCCGACGTCCTCGTAGACTTCCGTGTGCGCGGTGAGGCCCAGGGCGGCGGGGTCGATGCCGAAATGGCGCACGCACGGCTCGGTGACCATCGCGTAGCCATGGACCCCGGTCGCCGGCGTGACCGAGTTCTTCAGCAGGCGGTGGGCCACGATGACGTCGCGGCCGACCAGTTCACGGCTGCCGGCGATCTCGTGGATCGCGTATTCGCCGTGATGGATCAGGAACTTCAGGTTGAGGGTGGGGATCAGCCGGCAGGCGTTGCACTCGCACGTCGTGTGCCGGTCGATGACCTGCAGCCGCTTCGCAAACGCGTTGTAGCAGGACTGCACCATCGCCAGCAGCATCGACCCATCGGTGTCCTCGTCGTGGGCGTAGCAGAACACGGCGTCGCCTTCCAGCTTCGCCAGATGCAGCAACCCGCGCATCTGCGAGACGACCGTGGTGATCAGGTCGGCAAGGATGTCCTGCGAGTGTTCCAGCTCGACGCCGGCCAGGTACTTGGTGTACCCGGCGATATCGGCAATGACCAGACACCCGCGCTCCACGGTGGCCATCGGTTCTTCCCCTCTCCGCTACAATTGTAGCAATGCCTTCGCCCGTTGTCGGAATCACGATCGGCGATCCCGCGGGGATCGGACCGGAAATCGTCGTCCGCGCCGTCGCCGATCCTGTCGTGGCGCAGTCGGTGCGGCCGGTCGTCATCGGCGACGCGTGGGTGCTCGACCGGGCGATGGAGGCCGCCGGCGTCCGGGTCACCTTCGCGCCCGACGGCCCGCTCTCGCTGATCGACCTCGGCAACGTCGACCACCGCCTGCAGTGGGGCAAGATCCAGGCCACGGCCGGTGCCGCCGCGGGCCAGTTCATCGAACGCGCGGTCGACGAGGCGCGCGCCGGCCGCATCGACGCGCTGGCCACCGCCCCCCTGAACAAAGAAGCGCTGTGGCGGGCCGGCTACCGGCACCTCGGGCACACCGAGTTGCTGGGTGATCTCACCGGCACACCCGATCCGCTGACGATGTTCCTCGTCCGCACCCTGCGCATCTTCTTCTTGACGCGCCACCTCTCGCTGCGCGAGGCGATCGACCAGGTCCGGCGCGACCGGATTTTCACGATGCTCCCTCGGATCGACGCGGCCCTCAGAGCGCTGGGGATCGACCACCCGCGCATCGCCGTGGCGGCGTTGAATCCCCACGCCGGCGAAGGCGGTGAACTGGGCCGCGAGGACCTCAACGAAATTGCCCCCGCCGTCGAGGCGGCCAGGAAGACCGGGCTCACCGTGACGGGACCGGTGCCCGCAGATGCAGTCTTTGCGCAGGCGCTGGATGGCCGGTACGACGCGGTGCTGTCCCTGTACCACGATCAGGGACACATCGCGGCGAAGACGCTGGATTTTCACGGCGCGGTCAGCGTCACACTGGGGCTGCCGTTCATCCGCACGTCGGTCGACCACGGCACGGCGTTCGACATCGCCGGCACAGGCATCGCCCGCGCCGACAGCATGATCGCGGCCATTCTCGCGGCCGGCGACCTGACCCGCCGCGTCCGCACCGCCGGGACGATGTGACCGAAACCCCACGCATCGACCTCAGCATGCTGGGGCTGGTCATCATCTGGGGCGTCAACTTCGCCATCGTCAAAGCCGCCCTCGACGTGATGTCGCCGCTGGTCTTCAACTCGCTGCGAATGGGCACCGCGGCGGTGATCCTCCTCATCGTGCTGCGCGCCGGCGGGCCGCTGCGGATCCTGCGCCGGGAGTGGCTGCCGCTGCTCGCGCTGGGGACGTTGGGACACACGTTGTACCAGGTCCTGTTCATCTCCGGCATCGCGCGCACCACGGCCGGAAATTCCGCGTTGATCCTGGCGATGGTGCCGCTGTTCGTCGCCATCCTCGGCGCGCTGCTGAACCTGGATACGTTGACGTCGCGCACCTGGTCGGGGATCGTGCTCGCGTTCGGCGGGCTGTTCGTCTTGATCGGCGGCGGGGGCACCCTGCGCATCGACGCGCAGACCATCGCCGGCGATCTGCTGATGCTGGCATGTACGATCTGCTGGGCGGCGTACACCGTGTTCTCCCGGCCGCTGCTGGCGTGGATGTCGCCGCTGCGGCTGACCGCCCTGACGATGCTGCTGGGCGTGCCGATCCTGGTGCTGGTCTCGCTGCCCGAGCTGCTCGCCCAGCCGTGGGACCGCATCACGGGCCCGGCGTGGGCGGCGGTCGCCTACTCCGCCGTCTTTGCGATCGCCATCGGCTACGTGATCTGGTACCGCTCGGTCCAGCGGGTCGGCGGCGCACGGACGGCGGTCTACTCGAACCTCATCCCCATCGTGGCCCTGATCACGGCCTGGCTGCTGCTCGGTGAACGCCTGACGCTCCTGCAGGCCGCCGGTGCCGCGGTCGTGCTGGTCGGGGTCTGGATGGCGCGGTCGATCAGGCAGGAGCCGGCCCCCGAAGCGTAGTATGCCGAACCTTCGTGTCCCAGTCTCGTGGGGACAGGGCTCCCATGACGATGGGACATCCCCCGCGTACGATCAGTGAGGTGAGATCATGCGGGTTTTGGCTCGTGCGCGTTTGATCACCGCAGCCGCTCTCGTGCTGCTCGCCACGCCGGCCGCCGGCGCCGGGGCGCCCTTTCCGGTCATCGGCAAACCCGCGCCCAATTTCACCCTGACCAGTCAAAGCGGGGCGCACGTGCAACTGGCGCAGTTCCGCGGCAAGCTGGTCGTCCTAGATTTCATCTACACGCACTGCACCGATGTCTGCCCCCTCGTCACCGCCAATCTGGCCCGCGTGCAGCGGCAGCTGGTGGCGCGCGGCTGGTGGATCACGGACATCGTGTTCGTCTCGGTGACGACCGATCCGGCCCGGGACACGCCCGGCGTCCTGCTCATGTATGCGCGGCGCTACGCGGCCGATCTGCACGGCTGGTCCTTCCTCACGGGTTCGCGTCAGACGCTGGCGGCCGTTTATCGAACTTACGGCGTTGTCGTGCGGCCGTCGGGGGCCGGGCTGCAGGCACATTCGCTGCCGATCTTCGTGATCAGCCGGCAGGGGATCGTGCTCGGCGCCTACGGGTGGGACTTCAAATCTCAGGACATGCTCGCAGATCTCGCGCACCTGAGGTAGGTGCAATCTCAAGCGAGGTGAAGGGGGGAGAACGGTTGAAGACCAAGACGCTCGTGCTCTTGTTCATCATTGCGCTGCCGCTCGCGACATTCGCACTCGCACTGCCACCGAATGCTCACGCGGCACGCACATGGATGCTACTGGGCGGTGGGGGAACGCGGGATGCCACGGTGTCATTGAACGCGTTCTATCCGCGGCGGGTCACGATCGCCACGGGCGACACCGTCACCTGGCAGGTCATTGGGTTCCACACAGTCTCATTCACGAGTGGAGCGAAGCCGCCCGATCTGGAGATCCAGCAGGGCGGCAAACGGGTCGGAAATCCGGTCGTATTGTTCCCATCGCGCGGAAAGACGTACGACGGCACCGGGTTTGCGAACTCCGGGATCCCACCGGACCCAAACAATCCCATGATGACCTACTCGCTGACCTTCACCAAAGCCGGCACGTACAGCTACCTGTGCATCGTGCACGGGCCGAGCATGGGTGGAGCGATCACCGTCACGGACGGCGCCGCCGGTGATCCGGCCAAGGTGCTGGCCGACGCCAAGCAGCTGCAGGCGGCCGCGACCAAGGCGGGGCTGGAAGCGTGGAACGCGTCCAGGCCCGATCAGATGGGCAATACCGTCAACGTGCCGCTGATCGGCAGCGTCAAGGACGGCTACTCGATCCTGCGCTTCACGCGCCAGCCGCTGGTGATCAAACGCGGGACAACGGTTACGTGGAAGATCGCAGATCCGTTCGAAATTCACACCGTGACCTTCAGCAGCGGCGCGAAGCCGACAGACTACGTCATCGTCAAGCCCCAAAAACAGGGCCCACCGATGTTCATAATCAATCCGAAGGCTGCGACACCAACGAAAACGAAGACGTATGCTGGCGTAGGCTTCGTGAACTCGGGCGTGCTGTTTCCGCCCGGCCTCCCGGGCAACCTGCCGACGAGCTTCAGTTTGACGTTCACGAAGGCCGGAACCTACAAGTACTACTGCGCCGTCCATCTGCCGTTCATGACCGGGGTGGTCATCGTCAAGTAGACCGCCCATCACCATGCCCGGGCCGGCGCGCCGCCGGTCCGGGTTCTTCTTTCTTGTCCCGCCGACAAGAGGACCGGGCTCCCATGACGGCAGGACGGACGGTGCGTACACTGAAACCTGCCTGCAACCATAGCCCTGAACCCGAGCGGAGCGAGTGGTTCAGGGGGCGGGCAGAAGCGAGGCAGGCTCGGCATGGATTCTGCGCGGCTCTCGGTGGCGCGGCTGGTCGTGATCGTCGGGTTGTGCGTCCAGATCGTGGGCCTGACGCGTCTCATCTTCGTGCAGGTCGGCGGCCTGGAGTGGCTGCAGCGTCTCCCACATGCTCCGCTGGCGGCATGGGCGGCGACGATCGCGTTCCTGGGATCGCTGGCCCTGATCATCCCGGTGATCCGGGGCCGGAAGTGGGCGGTGATGGCCGTGCTGCCGCTGCAGATCCCCCTCATCCTCGCCGGGCTGCCGTTCTTCCTCAACGAATTCACCAAACCCGGCGTCGTCGGCTTCTCGCAGTGGCTCACGATCTCGACGCTGGGGCTCACCGGTCTGGCGACGATGCTCTTCGGGGTGATCGCCGCCCTCGAGGTGACCAGCCGGATGCGCCCGGTACACTTTGGGATGCCCGGCGGAGGCGTGTCTCGCGAGGCCGTCGCGATGGCGGCGTTCGGGTTCGCCTGGCTGGGCATGGTCGTTGCCGGATACGCCGCGGCCGCGACCCCCTCGGGCGGTCCCGCCTTCAGTGAGCCTCCGGCGGCGACGCTGCATCTCACCGCGACGAATCTGAAATTCGTGCCCGCGGACATCGTGCTGCAGAGCGGGACGGCGACTGCGGTCTTCCTCACCAACGGCGATCCACTCCCGCATAGTTTCGATATTGACGCGCTAGGCCTGCACATCGCGATGCCCGCGAAAGCAACCGTCGTGGCGCTGATCAAAGTCCCGTCCAGCGGTATGACGGCATATTACTGCGCCGTTCCTGGCCACCAGAAGGCCGGGATGGCCGGCACAATCACGGTGAGATGACTATGGAGAACACATTGGCCCGCCGTGCCGCCTGGTACGTCACGGCGCTGTCGTTCCTGGCGATGGCGGCCGGGGCCGGATTCAGCCTGGCCTACGTAATCGCGACCGGGGATTCCCGCCCCATCCTGTCGCATCAGGGGCTCGTCCCCCTGTTGACCGCGGCGTACGCGATCCTGGGTTTTCTCATCATCGCGCGCTATCCTCAGAACCCGATCGGCTGGCTCTTCGCTGGTACGGCGCTGCTTACGGGCCTGAATGCCTTATCGACCGGCTACAGCCATTACGGGGCCCTCGGTCCCGGAAGCCTGTCCATCGCGGTGCAGCTGGCAAAGTGGATCAGTTCCTGGGTCTGGGTGCCGGCCGTGTTCGTACCGACGATGCTCGTGTTCTTCCTCTTCCCCCAGGGGCAGCTCCCCTCCAAACGTTGGAGAGTTGTCGCGTGGCTGGGCGGCCTTGGCGTGCTGGCGCTTGTGGGTGCAATCATGCTGCATCCGGGGCCTGTGGAAGCCCTCGATATCCTGGAGCCCAACCGTTTCGGGATCGAGGGAGCGGGTGCCCTGATGGACGCGATCATCAACCTGTCCTGGGTCGCCCTCGGCATCGGCCTGCTGGGCTCCGTCGCCGCGCTGGTCGTGCGCTTTCGGCTCGCGCGCGGGGCCACCCGCGACCAGCTGAAGTGGCTGGTCTACGCGGCGGGGTTGATGGTGGCCGGCTCAATCGTCAGCGGGCTGATCTCCTCGATCTGGCCCGGCGTGGAACTGGCCGAAGAGATCAGCATCGGACTGACCAGCCTCTCTGTCCTGGCCATCGCGGTGGGCGCCACGATCGCGATCGTGCGCCATCGGCTGTACGATATCGCCATCATCGTCAACAGGACGGTGGTCTACGGCGCCCTGTCCGCCATCGTGGCCGGGGTGTACGTGCTGGTGGTGCTGACCCTCGGCCGGATCTTCCAGGCGCAGGGCGGTGTGGGCCCCTCGCTGCTTGCGACCGGCATCGTGGCCGTGATGGTGCTGCCGGTGCGTGACCGGCTGCAACGCACGGTGAACCAGGTGATGTATGGGGAGCGGGAGGATCCGTACCGGGTGCTCTCCCGTCTCAGCCACAGGTTGGAAGCGACCTTCGCTCCGGGTGAGGTCCTCCCGACGATCGTGGAGACGGTGGCCCAGACGCTCAAGCTCCCGTACGCCGCGATCATCCTGCGGGACGGGGACGAGTTCCGAACGGCCGGCGAGTACGGCCGGCCGGTGTCGGAGACCCTCACCTTGCCGCTCACGTATCAAGGGCAGGTCATCGGGCGGCTCGTCTGTGCGCGTCGCGGTCCGGCCGAGCAGTTTACCCCGGCCGAGGAAAGCCTGCTCGAAGATATCGCGCACCAGGCCGGCGTCGCGGTCCGGGCCGTGCAGTTGACCGCCGACCTGCAGCGGTCCAGGGAGCATCTCGTAACGGCGCGGGAAGAGGAACGCCGCCGTCTGCGCCGAGACCTGCACGATGGGTTGGGGCCGGCGCTGGCGGGGATCTCGCTGAAGCTCGACGCCGCCAGAAACCTGCTGGC
>JBIOXT010000273.1:0-3132 GCA_044869795.1 bacterium
CTCCAGCGGCCACTGCGAGCTGATCCGCTGCAGCTCCTCGTCGCAATCCCACCCGAAGAAGGCCTTGTCGCAGGCACCGGTGATGAAGGACTGTGTGGTCGGATCCATCAGCAAGGGCGTGAAGATCCAGGTCGAGAAGATGTGCCACCCGCCTTCGGCCGGCGGCTTGCTGACGGCGCGGCGGCTGGAGAGTGTGGCCCAGTCCATCGCCTGCAGGTCCACGTTGATGCCGATGTCCCGTAGCTCTTGGGCGACGATGATGGCAGGTGGATGCAGGTCCGGGCGGTCCGTCGGGTCCATGATCACGATCGGCTCGCCCTTGTAGCCCGCCTCGGTGAAGAGCTGCTTGGCCTTTTGCGGATTGTACTCGCGCAGGGCCTCGGAGTACTGGTTCGTTCCATACGGCAGCCCGCAGCCGAAGTAGGCGCCGCAGAACTTCTCGTAGTACTTCTGGTCGCCCACGATTGCCTTGACGTACTTCTCCTGGTTCGTCAGGTACAGCATCGCCTGGCGGGCTTTGAGGTTGTTGAAGGGCGGGTACTTCCAATTCAGGCGCATGGCCCCCTGGTACACGGTCGGCTGGACGGTGACCGTGATGTTCGGGTCCGCCTGGAGAACGGAGTAGAAGTCCGGAGAAGGCTGCTGCAGCCAGTCCGCCTCGCCGCGCCGCAGCGCCGCGACGGCGGTGGCACTGTCGGGGATATAGAGCCATTCGGCCCGCTCGAACCGTACCACCTTGCCGCCGGCAAACCCATCGGCGGGCTCGCTGCGCGGCACGTAGTCCCGGTTCTTCACGTAGACCACCTTGTGCCCCGGCACCCACTCATCCTTCTTCATGATGAACGGGCCGCTGCCGATCACGGTGGTGATCTGGGCCGTCTCCGGCGTGTTGGCGGCGAACTCCTCCTTCATCACGAACAGCGGGTTCGAGGCGTTCGCCAGTGTCTCCAGCACGACGCCGTACGGCTGGGTCAGCTTGAGCACGAACGTGTTGTCGTCGATCACCGTCCAGGATTCGGTGTACTTGGCCATGAGCTGGCCTGATGCCAGACGCTTGGACCAGCGTTTGATCGAGGCCACCGCGTCCGCAGCCCGCACCTTTGTGCCGTCGGTGAACTTCAGCCCCGGCCGCAGGACGAAGGTCCAGGTCTTCTGGTCCCTGCTCGTCTCATACTTGCCGACCATCTGCGGTTGCGGCTTCAAGTTCGAGTCCATCGCGAACAGGGTGTCGTAGACCATGTAGCCATGATTGGAGACGATGCTGACCAGGTTGAAGACCGGGTCCACATCCTTCAGGTCCGCCTCGGCGATCAGGCGCACGGTCTGCGCCGCACCCACGCCCGGAACGAGCAGAAGGGTCCCGAGAGCCAGCACCACGCAGAGCCTGACGGTGTCTTGCGTAACCAGCCGCAGTGGTCGGATCATGTCAATCCCTCTCTTGGTGGTGGTGATTGACGCGGTCACGTCTTGAAGTGGTCAGCCCGGTCCGGGACCGCCCGGGCGATCGGGTCGTGCACCCCCGACGTGCGTCACCGAGATGTTGCGAAGGCATCTGGCGCAGCATCCTCCGACGCGAAGCGGATCCTCCCTAGCGCAGGAGCCGCCGTCAGGACCGATCCGGCCATTCCCAGGCTCCGCGCACAGGTCACCAGGATTGTGTCTCAATGCCGTTTCCGGTGCAATGCCGCGGCTGAAGACACCCGCACCAATCAGGCTGAGCAGCTACCGATGGATGCACCACCGAGATGGCCGCGGCAAGGCCTGCGTCGACCATTCGCGTGAGCCGGTCGCCGCCTGCCGAACGCGGCTGATCCGATGTTGACACGCACCGGAGGAATGCGGCCCTTTCGCCGTTCCACCACAGGCGGAAGAAGAGTGTTCGGGCCCTTACCATCGTCCACGAATCCGGACGGCGATCCCCGTGCGACCCTCCGGGGAGTGCGCGATGATCCTGCGGGATCGGCCGCGTCAGGGCGACGCCGGCGTGCCCGCGGCGTACGGCTTCAGCGCGGCATAGATCGCGAAGTTCAGCGGCGTGGGCACGCCGCGCTCGCGTCCCAGCCGGACGGCCGCGCCGTTCAGGGTGTCGATCTCGAGGCGTCGCCCGGCGGCGAGGTCGTAGTAGCGCGAGCCACGCACGTCGGGCGGGGCGCCGGTGAAGAGCGCCATCGCCGTCGCGACGGTATCGGCCGGCAGGGCGACTCCCATCGCGCGCCCGACGGCCTCGACCTCCTGGAGGGCCCCGCGAAACAGCTCTCGGGTCTCCGGGCAACCGAGCACCGGCCCCAGTGGCAGGCGCGTCAACGCGGTCAAGCCGGAGAGCCCACAGATGCGGACGAACTTCTCCCAGAGCGCCACCCTGATATCCGGCCGCAGCTCCGCCCGGATCCCGGCGTTTCGCAGGACCGGCAGGAGCCGCTCGGTCCGCGGGCTCGTCCCGCCGGCCAGCTCGCCGAAATCGATCCGGCCGCCCGCCCGGTGGTCGATCACGCCGCGCGCCTCGATCACCGCCGAGACGCCCGCGACCCCTCCGATGACCGCATGGGGCGTGACCAGGCGGCCGATCCGCTCGGCGCTGTCGATGCCGTTCTGGACCGGCAGCACGACGGGGCCCGGCCCGACCAGCGGGCGCATCCGGGCCGCTGCGGTCTCGGTGTCATAGGCCTTGACGCAGAACAGCACGAGGTCGACCGGGCCGACCTCGGCCGGGTCGTCGGTCGCGTAGCCTTGGCGGTGAAGTCGCCGACGAAGCGCGATTTCACCGTGAGCCCGCGCTCCCGGATCGCCACGAGGTGGGCGCCCCGCGCGATGAAGGTCACATCCTCGCCGGCCCGTGCGAGGAGCCCGCCGAAGAATCCGCCGGTCCCGCCGCCCCGAGCACGGCGATCCGCATGGGGGATTCCTCCGGCCCTCAGGAGGCGGCGCGCGCGTGCGACGGAAGCTGGTAGAGCTTCGCCACGTTCTCCCGGGTGATCTTCCGGCGGACGCGCTCCGGCAGCCCACCCAGGTTCTTCTCGAGGTGACGGCGCGAGTCGGGCCAGAGGCAGTCGGGATGCGGGTAGTCGGCTCCCCAGATGATGCTGTCCTCGCCGACGATGGGGATCGCGGGCTCGAGATACTGGTCCTGCTGGT
>JBIOXT010000274.1:0-7394 GCA_044869795.1 bacterium
TGCTGCACGTCGGCGGCGAGCTCGGTCTTCTTGGCGCTGCGGTTAGCCGTCAGGAAGATCGAGTCCACCATCAAGAACAGCAGCGCGAACACCGCCAGCGCCGCCAGCAGCTCGATCAGCGTCACCCCTGCCTCGCCCCGCCCTACCGGCCTCATCGGATGAACCGGTCCACGGACAGGGTCCGGGTGTGCCCCTGGATTTCCCAGGTCAGCGTGGCCCGGACGCGGGTCAGGGTCTCGTTGGTGGACACCGTGGCGCTGAACTTGTTGGTGGCCGTGTTCCAGTACCACAGTTCGATCAACACCTCGAGTTTGGTCCAGTTCAGCTGATACGCCTCTCCGGGCGGCGTCGGGTAGCCGGTCAGGCCCGTCGGCAGCGGCACTTCCGTGGAGCATCCACTGCCCACACAGTACGACCCGGGGGCGGCGTTGGCGCTGCCTTTGCTGGCAACGAATTCCTCAAACGCGTTGAGGTACACGCTCGCCGCCGTGATGTCGCGCGCGACCCGCGTGGTGACGAAGCCGGTCGGAAATCCTTCGAAGAGCCCGCTGTTCGAGGCGCCCAGCACGCCGACCGCTCCGACGACGATCATCGCGAAGATCGCCAGCGACACCAGCACCTCCAGCAGCGTAAACCCGCCCTCGCCGCGCATCTACCGCTCCACCTTGACCCGGCCCGACGCCGACTCCACCACCACCGTGAACTCGTTGCCTGATCCCGTCGCGTGCACGATCACCTCGCCGCCGGCCACCGCGTAGCCCAGCGGCTTGAAGACCGCGCAGTCGTGCGCGGTGTTGATCGACGACGGGCAATCCGGAAAGTTGCTGCCCTCGGCGGAAACGATCTCGATCGCGCTCGGCCACTCCGGGGGCAGCGCCGTCCGCACCGCCGACGAGACGCCCGACTTCCAGACCCGCACCCCGCTGCCGCCGGTGTAGAACTCCACGGTGTAGTCGACCCCTTCGGCCATCGCCTTGGCCTGCGCGTACCGCAGTTCGCTGACGACCAGGTTCGCGGCGCGCTGCAGGTTGAAACTGTCCGACGCCTGCCGGACCCCCACGACGACGATCGCCATCACGAACGACGCCGCCACCATCACGATGGCGAGCTCGATGAACGAAAAGCCTCGTTCAGACGCCAGTACGGTTCGGGCGGTCATCAGACGCCTTCGCTCATCATGCCCTGCTGCGAAAAGGGCTAGACGCCGCGCGGCGCGCCGCCCCGTCGGCGGCACCGCGGCGCCCGGCGCGCAGATCGTCCAGCAGGACGACGTCGATTTCGCGCACGCCGCGCAGCGCCGGCGTGTTCCCCACGAAGACCTCGGCCCCGTCGACCACCGCGGTCGCCAGCTGAATGGCCTCCGGGATGGCCAGCCGGTAGCGCCCCCGCAGGTCCGCGGCCTGCTCGGTCACGGCGATGTCGCTGCGCCGCAGCTCCAGGTGCGGGAACGTCGCCAGCGCCGCGCGGTAGTTGTCGACGGCCGCCTGGTGGCCGAGCTGCTTGGGCCGGGCCAGGATCTCGATGAGCGCGAGCGACGACGTGACCGCGCTCATGCGTCCGGATTCGATCGCCGCAAAGATCTCTGCGGTGATCGGCGCGTAGAGCGGGTGGTTGCTCAAGTGGTAAATGAAGACGATCGTGTCCAGACCGGCCCGCCGGTAGCGGGTCACCATGGCGGCGACGTCCGCGCCGGCGGCGCGGCGAGGCGACGCTCCGGGACGGGCGGCACGCGTGGAAGGGCTTCCGGTCACCGCCGCCACCCCCGGCGCTCCCGCTGCAGGTAGTGGTCGACGTCGACGCCCTTCCAGACTTCGCGATGCAGTCCGGCGAGGTGGGTGGTGTAGCTGGCGGGCTTGGGGACGAGCAGCAGGCCGCGGCGGTTGACCTCGACGATGAGCTCGTCGCCCTCCCGCACGCCCAGCCGCTGCCTGACCTTCTTGGGCAGCACGACCGCAAAGCGCTTCCCGACCCGCACCGTGTCCGCCACGCCCTCGCCTCCGCCGTGAACTACTCGCGCTCGGCTTCAGAAGATCTGTGCAATTGTCTGACAAACAGAGAAGTAATCAGGAACCTACCATACTCCATGCCCCCTTGACAAGGAGCAAGACCGGGGCCGCGCGCAGATTGAGAAGTTTGCGGGAATTTCGCTACCGTCAGCCGAGGTACCAGCGCAGGAGCGGGTCCGCCGCAAAGATGGCGATGACGGCGCCGGCCGCGAGCGCCGGGCCGAAGGGGATGGCATCCTTGCGGGTCCGCAGCCGGAGCCCGATCAGGGCGATGCCGACGGCGGCTCCCCCAACGAACGCCAGCAAGATGGCGACGCCGGTATCCGGCCAGCCGAGGAAGGCGCCCAGCATGGCGGCGAGCTTGACGTCGCCCCCTCCCATCCCCCCGCGGCTGGCCACGGCGATGGCGAAGAACAGCGCCCCGGCGGCGGCGGCTGTGACGGCCGCATCGATCAGCCGCCCGCCGGCGGCGGCCAGCGCCAGGGCCGCAACCAGACCGGGATAGGTGATGGCGTTGGGCACGAGACGGTGTTCCAGGTCGATGAAGAAGATCGGCACGAGCAGCAGGCAGCAGACGGCGGCGTTGACCAGGGTCAGCCAGCGGCCCGCCGGCGCGAAATGCAGCCAGAGCACGACGAGCAGTGCCCCGGTGGCGAATTCGACGGCCGGGTACCGCCACCCGATCGGCATGCGGCAATTGCGGCAGCGGCCGCGCAGGAGGAGAAAGCTCAGCAGCGGGATGTTGTCCCACCACCGGATCGGCCGGCCGCAGTGAGGGCAGCGCGATCCGGGCGCCAGGAGCGATTGGCCCCGCGGCAGCCGGTAGATGACGACGTTGAGGAAGCTTCCGAGGATCGTCCCAAAGATGAACAGCAAGAGCGGAGGACTCAGTTCGTCCGCGGTCATGCCGCGCGCCGCCGCCTGGCCTGCTGGCGGAGCACCGCCAGCGGCGGCCGCGCCGTCGCCGCGGTCGGGGACCCCGCGGGGTGTCCGGCGTACTTCCACCGCTCAAACTCCGCGG
Source organism: bacterium (assembly GCA_044869795.1). GTDB lineage: Bacteria > Sysuimicrobiota > Sysuimicrobiia > Sysuimicrobiales > Kaftiobacteriaceae > DASXUC01. The sequence goes on from JBIOXT010000274.1 coordinate 3,028, forward strand.
TGATCGCGGCCGCTGGGACGCGCAGGTCGTCCGGGAGGGCCGCGGCGAACTCGCGCGGAGTCTCGGCGGGCATGCGCACAAACCCGGCCTGGGCCAGCAGCGCGAGCATCCGCGCGTAGGGTTCCTCGCCGGCGCGTCGGGCATCAGGCCGCGCCGAGCGCCTGCGGCGCAGCAGCACCAACGCCAGCGCCAGGATGACCAGGGTGCCCCCTGACGCGTCAACCCCGCGCCGGCCGGATGATACCCGCCGTGCTGCACCCAGCAGGATTCCCCATCCCCGGCGCACCTGCGCCTCAACCCACGACGCCGCATCAGCAGCCAGCCACTGCCCGGGGCGCCGGCCCGTCACCGTGTCAGGGGTTGCGAAACCCGGCGTGGCCTCGAATTCGACCCAACCGGCTCGAGGCAGGTACACTTCGACCCAGGCGTGTGCATCGGAGTTGTAGACTTCATAAAATCCCGTCAGCAGGTTGTACGAGCCGGTCGTGTAGCCGGTGACGAGCCGCGCGGGGACACCGGCGGCCCGCAGCAACACCACCATCGCGCTGGCAAACGCCTCGCACGATCCCCGGCGTGATCCGAACAGAAAGTCGTCGACGGCGTCTGCGCGCGCGGGCAGGGCCGGGGCCTGCAGCGTGTAGCGGTAGTGTCGCGACAGATACTGCGCCACCGTGATCGCTTTGTCGTACCCCGCGACGCGGCCGGCCGTCAGCCGGCGGGCGAGCTGCTCGACGCGCGACGGCAGCGGTGGGAGACGCAGATAGCGGTCGGCGACGGGTGCGGGCAGCCGCCGGTCGGTGGATCGCAGGATGCCGCGGGCCGGTGAGGGCGCGCGGCTGATCACGCTGTAAACGATCCCTGCCTCCAGGGGAACCGGACTGCGCAGGCCGACGTAGCGGTCCACGTCGATGCCGCTGGAAGGGAAGAACACTTCTGACGCGCGGTAGGCCCCAAAGATGACGTTGGGCTGCGGCGCTTCGATGTAGAAGGTCTGGATGACCTGCTCGGATCCGGCGGGCCAGGGCTCTTCGGCGCTGAACCTCAGCGCCACCCGCCCCTGCACGGCGTCGTACGCGGTCACGTCCTCATCGGCCATCCGCCAGCCGCGCCCGGTATACTCGTCAAAGGCCAGCCCGCGCCAGAATGCCGGCCGGGTGGCGCGCACGCGCATCACCAGATCGTGGGTGAGGACGCCGCGGAGGCGGAGATCAACGTACGTCGAGAATCCGACGTACCCGCTGGGATTGAACAGCGGCGGGCTCTCGCCCGCGTCGCGTCCCGGTGTCTCGGGATAGGCCGGGTTGACGATGCGGCCCTGGAACTGCCGCGCCAGCCACCCCGACACCGGCAGCGCGCGGGCCCGAAACCCTTCCACGCGAGGGACGGCCACGAACATCACCGCGGCAACCACGAGCGCCGCGGTGGTCAGGATGGCACCCGCGCGCAGCATGGTGCGTACCTCCGCGGCCGTTCCCCCCACCGAGCGGGGGGTCAGCTGCATCGCGACCAGCGCCACCGATGCCGCCGCGGCGAACGGGAGCAGCCACAACCCAAAGGCGAGATCGCGCGCGTACGCTGCACCGACCGCCATCAAGATCACCGCGCTGATCAGCGAATACTTAAGATCGCGCCGGGCCGGCACGTCCAGGCTGTGCAGGGCCTGCAGCCACAGAAACAGCCGCACGAGTGCAATACGGGGATCATAGGGGTTGACCAGCAGCGAGTAGAGAAAATCTCGCGCGACCAGCAGGACGAGCACGGCCACGCCGGCTTTCAGCCAGCCGTTGCGCGCGTGCCGGCGGCGGTAGCTGATCCAAAATCCCACCGCGATCACGGCGCCGGCCGCCAGCGCCTGGGCGGAAAACTCCTCAAACGCGCCCACCGCGCCCACGGCCACGAGCACCGCGGCCAGGACCGTCAGCCGGACCGCGATCGACTCCTCTGCCCGGAGCCCAGCCATCACAACGCGGCCAATTGCGCGCGCACATCGTCGCCGTCGCCGACGACCAGCGCGGTGTGGGGAATACCCGCGGCCGCGAAGGGCGCAACACTCCCGGCATCGCCGGTCAGGATCAGCACAGGCGTGCCGGACGCGCAGACCGTCTCGTACACCTCCGCGGGTCGGACCGATCCGCCGGCGCGGACTCCCGCAAGCCACCGCAGCACCGCCGCCCGCCCCGGGCCGACCAGCACCGGGACGCCGTCGGTAGTGGAGGCGATCCGCACCGCTTCCCCGCGCCGCGCAAGCGCGTCGGCCACCGACGCCGCGGCACGGACCAGATCCTCGAAGACGTCCGCGGACACCCCCGCGTGGCCTCCGCCGCGGCGCGCGTCCAGCAGCACCACGGTCGCGTCGTGTCCATCGTGCTCATACTCCCGGATGACGAGGTGCCCGCGCCGCGCCGTGCTGCGCCAGTGCACATGGCGGAGGCCTTCACCGTCGCGGTAATCGCGCACGCCGGAGACCTCCAGCCCCGTGCGGACGGGCCGGGGCGTCACCAGTTCACCGCTGGCCCGGTGGCCGGAAAGGCGAAGGTCTCCCAGCGGCCAGATGACGGGCAGCACGGTTAGCGATGAGCCCGCAGCCAGCGACCGCCGGGCGCGAAACCACCCGGTCAGCCCGGTCGATTCCACGGTCACTGTGCCTTCGCGGTAGATTCCGCGGCGCGGAGCAGTTGCGACGTACCGGATGAGAACGGGCCGGCCCGGCCAGACCATGGGAACGGTTTGCCGGTACGCGGGCAACCCGGCGGGCTGATCGGTGACCTCGAGGAAGAACCGCGGGATCCGCCGCGTTTGGACCTGCACGACCACGCGCACGTCGTCGCCTTCGTGGACCTCAGCGCTGACGGACCGCTCGACTGCCACCCCCCGGACCGACCAGGCCGCCGAGAGCCAGCCGGCGGTGAGCATGCCCATGAGGATCGCATCGACCGCGTACATCCACCCCGCCTGGAGGTTCGCCGCCGCAAAGAACAAGAAGGCCGTCACCGCGGCGACCACGATCGCCTCGCGCCCCGGCACGGTGATGGCGCGCGGGACGGCGATCCTCATCGCGGGACGCCCGGAATGGGGACCTGCGTGAGGACCTCGTCGATCAACGCGGAGGAATCGTGGGTGCGCGAACGCGTCAGCAGCCGGTGCCCGAACACGGCCGGGGCGAGATGTTTGAGGTCATCGGGCAGAACGTACTCCCGCCCCCGCACCAGGGCCCAGGCCTGTGCAAGCCGGGTCAATCCCTGCGAGGCACGAGGACTCGCGCCGAGCTCCACCGCCGGATGGGCACGGGTGGCTGCAGCGAGATCCACCGCGTAGGCGAGCAACGACCGGTCGATGCGGACCCGGCGGACCGCTGCCTGTATGGCCATGACCGCGTCCGGCGAACCGACGGCCCCCACCCTTTCGATGGGATGCACCAATTCCGCCCGCGCAATGATGTCCACTTCCTCCGCCGGAGTCGGATAACCCAGCGATGCCGACACCAGGAACCGGTCGAGCTGACCTTCCGGCAGCGGGTAGGTGCCGTACTGCTCGAGTGGATTGCTGGTGGCGATCAGAAAGAATGGCTGGGGCAGCCGGTGGCCGGTCCCCTCGATGCTGACCTGACGTTCATCCATCGCCTCCAGAAACGCCGCCTGCGTGCGCGGGGTCGCCCGGTTCACCTCATCGGCCAGCACCACGTGCGCGAACAGCGGCCCGGGGACAAACCGCAGTGCTCCACGGCCGGCGTCGTAGACCATCCCGCCGGTGATGTCCGACGGCAGCAGATCGGGCGTGCACTGAATGCGTTTGAAGGTCCCGCCGATGGAGATCGCCAGCGCGCGGGCCAGCACGGTCTTGCCCACCCCCGGGACGTCCCGGATCAGCAGGTGCCCGCCGGCCAGCAGCGTGCTCACGGCAAGTTCAAGCGCCGCCCGCTTGCCGACGATCACTTCTTCCAGGTTGTGCAGGATCGCGTCGATCCCGGCGCGGACGTCGGTCGCAGGCATGTGGACCTATGATACCGCCGGCTCCCGGCGGTCGCTACGGGACGCGACCTGCTGGATGCACGCGGCCATCGCGGTGGTGAATTGTGCTCGTGAAAATTGCTCGGCGTGCGCGCGGATCGCGGCGGGATCAAAGCGCACGGCGGCCGCCTCTCTCACGGCGGCCGCCAGGGACTCGGGCGTCTGTTCGGAGAACAGCACGCCGGTGCGCGGCGGCACGACGGTCTCCAGCACCCCGCCGCGGCCGAACGCCACGACCGGCCGCCCGCAGGCCTGAGCCTCCACGGGGACGATGCCGAAATCTTCCTCACCCGGGAAGATCAGTGCCCGGCAGCGGCGATAGTACTCGCGGAGTGCGCGGTCGTCGACCGTTCCGGCAAA
>JBIOXT010000275.1:0-3936 GCA_044869795.1 bacterium
CCGATCTGGCGTCAGCAGGGCCGGTGATCTGCTGATGGGCCCGGTCCGCGCCACCGCCCGGGCGCGGGGCGGAAATCGTGCCGCGGATCTTCGGCGTTGATCCGGCACTCGACGGCGTGGCCTCGAAACTCGATGTCCCCCTGCGTCAGGGCGAGTTTCTCTCCCGCCGCGGCGAGGATCTGCTGCCTGACGAGGTCCACGCCGGTCACCATCTCCGTCACCGGATGCTCGACCTGGATGCGGGTGTTCATCTCCATGAAGTAGAAGTGCCCGTCGCGGTCGACGAGGAACTCGACCGTCCCGGCACCGCTGTAGCCGATCGCGTGCGCGGCCCGGGTGGCCGCTTTGCCCAGCGCCCGCAGGAACCGGTCGTGGATCCCCGGCGGCGGCGCTTCCTCCAGCAATTTCTGGTGGCGGCGCTGGATGGAACAGTCCCTCGCCCCGAGATGGATCGTGGTGCCGTGCTTGTCGCCGAGCACCTGGACTTCGATGTGGCGCGGTTCCTCCACGTATTTCTCGATGTAGATCTCTCCGCTGCCGAACGACGATTCGGCTTCGGTCTGCGCCGTCTGCAGGGCCCGCCGCAGGTCGTCACGGGTGTGCACCAGCCGCATGCCCCGGCCGCCGCCGCCGGCGGACGCCTTGACGATGAGCGGGAATCCGGTGGCTTTCGAGACGTCGAGGGCCTCGCTCTCGCTGCGCACCGGTCCGCTGCTGCCCGGAATGACGGCCACCCCGGCCTGGCGCATGCGCTCGCGGGCGACGGACTTGTTCCCCATCGCCGCGATGGCGTCGGGGGACGGGCCGATGAACGTGATCTTCACATCCTCACAGATTTCCGAGAAGTGGGGGTTCTCGGCGAGGAAGCCGTAGCCGGGATGGATGGCGTCCACGCCGAGCAGTTCGGCGGTGCTCATGATGTTGGGGATGTTGAGGTAGGAGTCGGCCGGGGCGGGCGGGCCGATGCAGAAGGCCTCGTCCGCCATGCGCACGTGCAGCGCCCCGCGGTCGGCCTCGGAGTAGATCGCGACGGTGCGGAGGCCGAGCTCACGGCAGGCGCGGATCACCCGCACCGCGATCTCGCCCCGGTTGGCGATCAGAACTTTACGGAACACGCAGGCGGGCAGGCAGGCAAAGCGCGGAAGCAGGACATGGCGCTCAGCCCGCCGCCGAGGGATCGATCAGGAAGAGCGGCTGGCCGTACTCGACGGGGTTGGCATTTTCCGCCAGCACGCGCACGATGCGCCCACCGACGTCGCTTTGGATCTCGTTGAACAACTTCATCGCTTCGATCACGCACACCGTCTCCCCCGGCTCGATCACGTCGCCTTCGCTGACGAACGGCGCCGCGTCGGGGTTCGGCGCCCGGTAGAAGGTCCCGACCATCGGGGCGACCACCGGCACGAGGTGATCCGTCGCCGGCCCGGGGACGCCGGTGGGCATCGCCGCGGCCGGCATCTCCGGCGCCGCCTCGACCGCCGCGACATGGCGGGGGGCCGGATTGGTGCCCGCCGCGGGGGCCTTCTTCACGGTCACCTTGAGCGTCGGAGACTCCACCGTGAGCTCGGCCACATCCGACTCGCTCGCCAGCTTGATGACGGCGCGGATCTGGTCGAGGTCGAGCTTCTGGTTATCCACCGGCTTCTCCATTCGTCGTGACGTCGACGACCTGCCCCATGGCGCGGTACTTGTTATAGCGGCGCGCCAGCAGGGTGTCAACCGGGGCAGCGTCGAGGCCGGCCAGCGCCCGCCGCAGCGCGGCGCGGATGGCGTCGGCGACCGCGTCGGGATCGCGCTGCGCGCCGCCGAGCGGCTCCGGCAGGATCTCGTCGATCACCCCCAGCCCGTGGAGGTCGGCCGCCGTGAGCCGCAGGGCTGCGGCGGCTTCCGGGGCCCTGGACGCATCGTGCCACAGGATGGCCGCGCACCCTTCCGGCGGGATGACCGTGTAGATGGCGTGCTGCAGCATCATCACCACGTCGCCGACGCCGATCGCCAGCGCCCCGCCGCTGCCGCCTTCGCCGGTGATGACCACGATGATCGGCATGCGCAGCCGCGTCATCTCTTGAATGTTACGCGCGATCGCTTCGGCCTGGCCCCGCTCCTCCGCTTCATCGCCGGGCCAAGCCGCGGGGGTATCGATGAGCGAGATCACCGGATACCCGAACTTCTCGGCCAACCGCATCACGCGCAGGGCTTTGCGGTACCCCTCCGGATACGGCATGCCGAAATTGCGCGCGATGTTCTCCTTGGTGTCCTTGCCCTTGTAGGTACCGATCACGATGACCGGCCGTTCTTCGAACCGGGCCAGCGCCGCGAACATCGCCGGGTCGTCGCGGAACAGCCGGTCGCCGTGGAGCTCGGTGACGTCGCTGAACAGGATCGGCAGGAAGTCACTGAGGCGCGGCCGCTGGGGATGACGCGCCAGCTGCACGATGTGCCAGGGAGTCGGGTGGCGGTAGATCTCCCCGCGCAGCTCCTCCGCCCGCTGCTCGAGAACGGAGATCTCGTCCTTGAGGTCCAGGGTCTGATCGATGCTCAGCCGCCGCAGCCGCTCGATCTCCTGCTCCAGATCGGCCAGCTCGCGGTCGGGCGCGTGGGGCGGCTCCGCGGGGTGGTTACTCATGCTGCTCGACGGGTGCGGGGATCTTGGGGGCGGCGAGGGGAGCCCCGAACAACCGCAGCAGCCGCGCCAGCGTACTGCGCAGATCGGCGCGGGGGATGACCATGTCGATGAGGCCCCGCTGCAGGCAGAACTCCGCGGTCTGGAAGTCGTCGGGCAGCTTGCGCCGGATGGTCTGCTCGATGACCCGCCGACCGGCGAAGCCGATCATCGCCCCCGGCTCGGCGATGATCACGTCCCCCAGGAACGCAAAACTCGCCGTGACGCCGCCGGTCGTCGGATCGCACATCACCGACAGGTACGGCAGGCCGGCATCGTGCAGCCGGCCGACCGCGGCGCTGGTTTTCGCCAGCTGCATCAACGAGAGCGCGCCTTCCTGCATGCGGGCGCCGCCGGAGGCCGAGAACATCACCAGCGGCAGCCCCGCCGCGTGCGCATGCTCCGCGGCCCGCGCGACCTTCTCACCGACGGCGGATCCCATCGAGCCGCCCATGAAGTAGAAGTCCAGCGCGCCGACCACGGTGCGACTGCCCTCGATCTCGCCCTGGCCGGTCAGCACCGCTTCGGCCCGCGCGGTCTTGCGCTGCGCCTCCGCGAGTTTGTCGGGATACGCGGCGAAGCCGAGGGGATCCGTCGAGGTGACGCCGGCGTCAAACTCCTGAAAGGTGTCCTCGTCGAGGATGATCGCGAGGCGTTCGTCCGCGGAGAGCCGGTGATGGTAGTTGCACTTCGGACAAACCTTGAGGTTCCGCTCCAGCTCCTTGCGGTAGATGAGGTTCGAGCATCGCGGGCACTTGTGCCAGAGGCCTGCCGGCATCTCCCGCCGTTGCAACGATCCGTACTTAGGGCGCCGCAGCCAATTAAACACGGCATCCGCACCCCTCGTCAGATGGAATGAGACCGCAGAGTCCTCTCGATTATATAATGATTTCGCTGCTCCAGAGGAGGTTCTGAGTTCATGCGTACCCGTGCCACGCCAGGGATCACCCTGTTGCTGCTCATCCTCGTGTCGGTTGCCGGCGCCGCGCTGGGCACGACGGTGCTGCCGCGCTGGTGGAGTGGAAGCACGACGTCTCCCGCGCCCGCTCCGGCATCGCCGCCGGCGGTCAGCCCCCCGCCGCAGACCACGACACGGGTGGTCGAGCGTGAAGAGTCCACGGTCATCCACGCGGTCGACCTGGTGCGTCCCTCGGTGGTGAACATCGACACGGTGGCGCAGGTGCAGACCTTCTTCGGAGTGTTTCCGCAGCAGGGCGCGGGGTCGGGGGTGATCGTGGGAACCGAGGGCTACATCCTCACCAACAACCACGTGG
>JBIOXT010000276.1:0-21970 GCA_044869795.1 bacterium
CCGGCCAGAATGTCTCCAGCGCGAACACCATGCCCTCTTCGATCACCTCCGGATAGTCGAACGAGACCAGCCGGCTGAAGATCGGTTTCTCCCAGATGGACAGCCCCACGCCGTGCCCGTACTGCAGCGCGAACGCGGCTTCCTCATTCGCAAACCCAAACTCGTCGGCCTTGGGCCAGACCCTCACGACGTCGGCGGTGCTGACCCCGGGACGGATCAGGCTGATCGCCTCATCGAGGTAGTCGCGGCAGCGCTTGTAGGCATCGACCTGCGCCGCGCTGGCGCTGCCGATGACGAACGTGCGATAGTAGCACGTCCGGTACCCGAGGAAGCTGTGCAGGATGTCGAAGTACGCCGGATCGCCGGGCCGCAGGACGCGGTCGGTGTAGACATGGGGATGGGGACTGCAGCGTTCGCCGGAGATGGCGTTGACGCCTTCCACGTGCTCCGAGCCCAGATCGTAGAGGACCTTGTTCACCAGCCCGACGCACTCATTCTCGCGCATCCCGGGCTTCATCGCGCGGTAGAGCTCTTCGTACGCGGCGTCGACCATCATGCACGCCGTCGCGAGCAGCGTAATTTCGTCCTCGGTTTTGATCTTGCGGACCTCCTGCATCAGCCGCTGTCCATCGACCACGGTCAGACCCTGCTCGCGCAGCGCTTCGAGGACCGGTAATTCGATCACGTCGACGCCCAGCGGCTCGCGGTGGAGGTTGCGTGCTTCCAGTTCGACCTTGATCTTCCGCGCCACGTCCTTCGCCCGCTCCGGATACGCCCCGCGCAGCGTCGAGATGCCGGCACGGGACCGCTCGCCCAGCCACGGGGAGTAGAGCTGGTGGTGGCGCGCGGCGGACCCGAAGTCCCACAGGATCGGCTCGTCATCCTGCGGCAGGAGCGTGAAGCGCACCAGCTTGTCCATCGCCCAGGTCCCGATGTGGGTGGCGGTAATGTAGCGGATGTTGTTCATGTCGAAGCACAGCAGCGCGCCGAGATCGGACGACTTCAGGAACCGCTTCACGCGGGCCAGGCGCTCGGTGCGCAGCCGCTCCAGGTTGACGCGCTCTTCCCAATCCACCGCCATCAGGCCGAACGTCTTGATGCCCATTCCACGACCCCCTATCTAGCGTCCGACCAGCTCTCGCGCGACCTCGACGACGCGGTCCGGCGTCGGCACCGTCAGGTCTTCCAGCGCCGGCGAGAACGGGATCGGCACGTCCATCGCCCCCAACCGCTTCACCGGCGCGTCGAGATAATGGAAGGCCCCCTCGCCGATCGACGCGGCGATCTCCGCGGTCGCCCCGTAGCGCTGATACCCTTCGTCGATCACCAGCGCCCGGCCGGTTTTCTCCGCGGAGGCGACGAGGGTGTCCACGTCCAGGGGCACGGTCGTGCGCGGATCGATCACCTCGGCCGCGATACCGTGTCGCTCGAGTTGGTCCGCGGCCTGCAGCGCGACGGCGACCATGCTGCTCGTGGCCACGATCGTAATGTCGGTGCCCGCCCGCTTGATGTCGGCTACCCCCAACGGGATCGTGTACTCGCCGTCGGGGACGCGGCCTTTCTGCGCGAACATCATCTTGTCTTCGAAGAACACGACGGGGTTGTCGTCGCGGATCGCAGTCTTCAGCAGCCCCTTCGCGTCGTAGGGGGTCGAGGGCAGCACCACCTTGAGGCCCGGGACGTGGCTGACCCAGGCGTGCAGGCTCTGGCTGTGCTGCGCGGCCGAGCGGCGCGTGGCCCCCATCGTGGTGCGGATGACCAGCGGCACCCGCAGCTTGCCGCCGGACATGTAGTGGACCTTGGCGGCCTGGTTGGCGATTTGGTCCATCGCCAGCGCAATGAAATCGCCGAACATGATGTCCACCACCGGCCGCATCCCTGTCATCGCGGCGCCCACGCCGATCCCCGTGATGCCGGCTTCGGAGATCGGCGAGTCGATCACGCGGTCGGTCCCGAACTCCTCGACCAATCCGCTGAGCACCTTGAACGGCGTGCCGGCCTCGGCCACGTCCTCACCGATGATCATCACCCCCGGATCGCGCCGCATTTCTTCGGCCAGCGCCTCGCGGACGGCCTGGGCGAAGGTGATCTCGCGGCCGTCAGGCGTAGACATCGCGGTCGACATCCTCCGCGTCGGGATAAGGTGCCTCAAGGGCAAATTGCACGCCCGCGGCCACGTCCGATCGTGTCTGCGCGTCGAGACGCTGGAGGTCCTGTGGGGTCAGCGCCGTGCGCTCCAGCAGCCACGTCGACAGGAGCGTCAGCGGATCGCGCTGGGTGCGCCACAGCGTTTCTTCATCCTTGGTGCGGTAGTAGGTGCGGTTCACGTCGCCGACGTGATGGCCCATGTAGCGATAGGTGTGGCAGAGCAGAAATCCCGGGCCGCGGCCCGCGCGCGCCCGATCCACCGCGCGGACGGCGGCGGCATGAACGGCACGGACGTCCTGGCCGTCGACCTCCTCGGTCGGGATCCCAAACGCCTCCGGCCGCGCCCGCATCGACCCCGCGGTGGTTTCCCCCGCGGGCGTGTACTCATTGTAGAGGTTGTCTTCACACACGTAGATGACCGGCAGCGCCCACAGCGAGGCCATGTTCATCACTTCGTAGAGGACGCCCTGGCCCAGCCCACCCTCACCGAAGAAGCACACTGCCACCTGGTCGGTCCCGCGCCGCTTGGCCGACAGCGCCGCGCCCGTGGCAATCCCGGTGCTGCCGGCCACGATCGCGTTGGCCCCTAGATTCCCCCGCTCCTGATCGGCGATGTGCATCGAGCCGCCTTTGCCGCTGCAGTACCCTGGAGCTTTGCCCAGCAGTTCGGCGAACATGCGGTCCACCGCGGCGCCCTTCGCCAGACAGTGCCCATGTCCGCGGTGGGTGCTGGTGATGTAGTCGTCCACGCGCAGCGCGGCACACACGCCGACGGCGACCGCCTCTTCACCGATGTACAGGTGGGCCAGCCCCGGCATCTTCCCGCTGCGGTAGAGCTCGCTCACGTGCTCTTCGAAGATGCGGATGCGCAGCATCTGCGCGTACATCTCCAGCCACCGCTCGGGGCCGACGGATTCGAGTTCCTGTGCAGACATCGTCGATCGCGCCATCGCTATGTCCGAGACCGTTCGCCGTTCGCCGTTCGCTGTTCGCGGGCGTTGACGCCGGCCAGGTATGCCAGCGTGTCGAACAGCACCGCGAAATCCTGCCGGGCGAACCCCAACCCTCGGGCCGCCGTCAGCATCTGATCGCTGAGCGCCGTCGCCGGGAGCGGAATCGAAAGCTGCTTGCCCAGCTCCAGCGCCAGCTGCATGTCCTTCTGCATCATCTCCACGTCGAACCAGGCCTCGTCGGGCATGCGCAGCACGAACGGGCCCCGGTATTTGAGCATCGGCGACGCAATGACCGTGTTCAGCAGCACGCCGACCGCGGTCTCCCGCGCGATGCCGCTCTTCTCCGCCAGCAGGACGCCTTCGCTGAATGCCAACATCTGCACGGCCAGACTGAGATTCGTCGCAATCTTCATCAGCACGGCCTGGCCGTTCGGTCCGACGTAGTTCACGGTGGGTCCGATGTCGGTGAGGATGGGCTTGACGCGTTCGAACGCACCGTGGTCCCCGGCCACCATGATCGACAGCCGGCCTTCCTCTAATGTGCTGATCGAGCCCGAGACCGGCGCGTCGAGCATCTGTGCGCCCTTCGCCGCCGCCGCAGCGGCGAGCTCACGGCTGGTCGCGGGACTGACCGTGCTCATGTCGACATAGATCTTGCCGCGGCTCAGACCCGCCAGCAGCCCGTCGGGGCCGGACGTGACCGCCCGCAGCGCCACGGTGTCGGTGAGCATGCTGAAGGTCACCCCGGCGGATTCGGCGACTTCGCGGGGTGTCGGAGCCCAGCGCATCCCTGTGTCGAGCAGATCCTGCGCTTTGGCTTTCGTGCGGTTGTGCCCGGTGACGCGATGCCCCGCGTCCATCAGGCGCCGGGCGATGCGGCCGCCCATTGCGCCAAGGCCCACGAACCCAAGCTCAGCCACGGTGCCTCCGACGGGAGTTCGACAGCGTCTGCTTTCGTGGCAGGGTGAGTGAGTCCCTCGCGCACGGACACCGGGCACGCCTGGTGCGGTTGCGCTAGGACCGCGATCCCGCCGGTAAGGTGAACCGGATCGTCGTCCCGGCGCCCGGCGTGCTTTCGGCGAAGATCTCGCCGCCGTGCGCCGCAACGAGATTCTTGGCGATGGTCAGTCCCAGCCCGCTGCCTTTGGAATCGCGGGATTTGTAGAAGCGGTCGAACACATGCGGCAACTCGTCGGCGGGAATGCCCTGTCCGGTGTCGCGGATCGACACCTCGACGACATCGCCGGCCGCGGAGGGCCTGCCGGCGAAGTGGATCGATCCGCCGCGCGGGGTGTAGCGCAGCGCGTTGGTGATCAGGTTCTCCAGGACCTGCCGGATGCGCGCCGGATCGACGTGCACCACCGGGAGGGCGGCGGCCGTCTGGACGTTAAGGGCTACGCCGGCCGCATCGGCTTCGGCCTGAAACGACGCGACCGTCTCGTCGATCAACTGCCCGAGGTCGGTGGGCTCCTTCTTCAACTGCAGTTCGCCGGCCTCGGCCAGGGTAAGCGTGCGTAAGTCCTCGACCAGACGAGACAAGAGGCGGGTCTCTTCCAACACCGGCAGCAGGTGGGCATCATCGCGGGGGTAGATGCCGTCGAGCAGCCCCTCGAGATTGCCCTGGATCACCGTCAGCGGCGTGCGCAGGTCGTGCGTGATGTCGGCAAGCAGCTTCCGCCGGCGTTCGTCGCTCGACTGCAGGCGGCCGGTCATCTCGTTGAAGGTGCGGGCCAGCGTGAGCAGCTCGGGCGGGCCCCGCTCAGGCACGCGCGTCGAGTAGTCGCCGTCCGCCACGTGGCCTGCCGCCTCGATGAGGTCGCCCAGCGGCGCGCCCACGCGCCGGAAGGCCCGGCCCATTGCGGTGATCCCCAGCACGATGAGCAGCACGAACAGGAGACCGGGCCCGAAGAAGAACGGCCGGCCGCGGCCATCGAACACGCCGTGATAGCCGCCCGCGAACCAGAACGACACGACCGGCACGATGATGAAGAACAGGAAGAACAACCCACCCAGCAGCAGACGGATGCGCCACAGGAACCGCCCGCGCGGACTGTACCATCGCCGGTACGGCGGTCCCACCGGCGGCCACGGTTCATCCTGCGGCCACCAGGGCGGCCGCCCGCGAGGCCTACTTGATCCCCAGGTCATCACTCATCCGCCAGTTTGTATCCCACGCCGTACACGGTCAGCACGTAGCGAGGCTTGCGCGGATTCGGCTCGACCTTCCTGCGGATGTTCTTGATGTGGGCATCGATCGCCCGCTCATAGGACTCGAAAGCCACGCCGTGGATCTGATCGAGCAGCTGGCCGCGCGTGAAGATCCGGCCGGGCTGGCGCGCCAGCGCCGCGAGGAGTTGAAACTCCGTTGGGGTCAGATCGGGCGTGCGCCGGCCGACCGACACGCGCATCCGCGGCACGTCGATCGTCAGGTCGCCGACGTGGATCGTTTCGGCGCCGGCGCTGGCTTGATCGAACCGGCGCAGGACCGCCCGCACGCGCGCGACGAGCTCTTTCGGGCTGAACGGTTTGGTGATGTAGTCGTCGGCGCCGAGTTCCAGCCCCACCAGCTTGTCGGTTTCCTCCGCCCGCGCCGTCAGCATGACGATGGGCACGTTCGACTCCTTGCGCAGCGTCCGCGCCACATCGAGCCCATCCATCTCGGGGAGGCCGAGGTCGAGGATGATCAGGTCCGGCTTCGATGCCCGCGCGGCCGCGAGCGCGGATTTCCCATCGTGCTCGCTGAGCACGTGGAACCCGGCATGCTGGAGGTAGTCCCGGGCCAGCCGGACGATCCTGGGTTCATCGTCGACGACGAGGATGTTTCGCATGGGCCTGAGCAGGGCGTGTGGCGGGCGGGTTACCGCCCGCCACAGTTGGAGCGCCTAGGCGGTTCCGGTGTCCTGCTTCCCTTCGTGTGCTCGGCGGTGCCATTCTTCAAGCCACGGCGGCCCGCCTGCTCCGCCCGGACCGCGGTGCCAGTACCCGGGTCCGCCGCGGCCCCAGAACCACACGCCGCGGAGCAGCCCGAAGATCAGGAAGAGAAACAGCAGCGGGAACAGGAACCCGAAGAACCCGAAGCCGTAGCCGTACCAGCCGTACCGATACGGTCCGTAAGGATACGGCCCCGGACCCGGCTGCGCTCCGGGCTGCCCGCCCTGCGCGAGCCCCTGCGCCAGTCCGGCCTGGAATGCGTTGTTGGCGACCGCCGCGCCGATCGCAACGAGCACGACCACCACGAGAATCCCGATGATCCAACGTCGATCCACCTTCATCCCTCCCCATGCAAAAGTAACTTCCGGCACCGATTCTCGGCGGGAATCGTGAATGCAGTGTGAATGCGGTGGGGAGAGATGCGGAACAAAAAAACAGGGACGGGGAATCCCCGTCCCTGCCACGTGCCTGAGGTCTTCTTATTTGACAGCGGCCGGAACTTTGACGGCCGGAGCCAGACCGAGCTGCTGCAGCATCGAGTACTGGTCTGCGATGCCCCAGTGCTCGACGAACTCGCCATCGACGACCCGGTTGATGTGGATCTCTGTCCAGGTTGCCTGCTTACCGGTTGCGGGTGAACCCATGAACTCACCCTTCTGCGTACCCTGCGCGGTCAGGCGATTCACGACCTTGTCACCCGCGTAGATCTCGTCCTCGACCGTGTAGCGGAAGTCGGGGAAGGCGGCGCGGAGCTGGGTCAGGATCTGCTTCGCACCCGCCAGGTTCGGGGTGCTGCCGAGAAACGGCGTGCGGTCCACGTAGTTCGGGGCGAACGACTCGTCCAGAACGGACCAGTTCCCCGCGTTAATCGCGTCGATGAGACGACGCACGAGCTTCTTGCTGTCTTCTGGCAACATCGGGTCTCCTCGGTAGAGCTGTGACGCCGTCCTCACCCCCGCTGCCGGCGGGACAAGAGTGGGCAGCCATCCGCGGCGATTCGCTTATCCCGGTGGCCTGCAACGACTGAGTTGTCTGCAGAGGGAGTGAACCGAAAGGAATGGAAGCGTGCTGACCTGCGTTTCGGACCGTTCGCGATCCAACTACGGCAGTCGCGCTACATCTCAGATCCTAGCACGAATGCGCGCAGATGTCCAAACATATCTTCACGGAGGAATTAGAGACGGATGGCGTTGAGGATCACCTGGGCCAGAATGCCCGTCAACACCGCGGACAAGATCGCGACCACCTGCCTAAGCATGCCCGCGTCAAACGGCCACTCGTGGATCGCCGCTGCGCGCCGGTCGATCACTTCCGCCGCGCCCAGCCAGGCGGCGGCCTGATACTTCGCGGTGTCCTGCGTCGAAGCGGCCTTCACGTCGCGGAGCGCATGCGCATACAAGGTCTGCGCCTCGGCCCGATGTCCGCCCTTCGCCCCGAGCATCCGGCGGTGCAGCCGCCACAGGGACAGCACGAACAGCAGGATGATCACCACGTACTGTCCGAGCACGGCGACAAACGACGTCACGTCCACCGAGCTCGCGATGAGCAGCGGGACGATCCCGGCCGAGACCATCGCAAAGGCGGTGACGGCCAGACCACCCAGCGGATGGAGACCCAGACCCAAATCCTCCTCGAACGGCGAGAGTTGAAGCGGCTGTCCGCCGAGGCGGTGCAGATCCCACAGGATGATCCCGATCACCCACACCGCGACGTTGGCCGGGATCCACCCCAACAGCGACAGCGGGGTCAGCAGCACGGTCAGCGTGGTCGGATAGGCGACGAGCTCGGCGAACCACAAGGAGCTGGTCACCAGCGTCAGGAGCAGAGGACCCCAGACGCTGTTCAGGCGGGCAAAGGGGCGAACCTGCGCCATCGTGCTCCCCAGCAGGCGCTCCAGATCCGGCTGCAGGGCGGCGACACGCCGCGCCATCACGCCGATTCCCCACAGCGCGAACAGCGCCACGTACACGCCGGCAATCGAGTACTCCAGACCGGAGTAGACCGGGGATTTGGCCAGGTGGGCCGCGACGTATTCGGTCACCAATAGACCCGCCCACAGGAGCATCCAGAGGACTCGCGGCGGGCCGAGCCGCTTGAGAACCCTCTCCGTCAGCGGGATGACTTCCATCTCCAACCTGCTGTGGCTGGTACGCCGCCGGCGCCAATGTCCCTTGCATCGAGTCGGACAGCCGGGCGCCCAAAAACAACGAGGCCCGAGCATTGCTGCCCGGGCCTCGAGTATCTCAGCAGGTTATCGTCAGTTAGCCGATAGGCCGGACGCCGGTCGCCTGCGGGCCTTTCTGGCCCTGCGTCGCAGTGTACTCGACCTTCTGCCCCTCATTGAGGGACTTGTAGCCTTCGCCTTCGATGCCGCTGAAATGCACGAACAGGTCCTTCGAGCCATCTTCCGGGGTAATGAAACCGTACCCCTTCTCGCTGTTGAACCACTTCACCGTTCCAGTTGCCATGCTTCTACCACCTTTTTCCTACTTACTACCACAGCCCTGCTTGGCTCTGTGATGCGTGTACAGTGTGACACACATCGCGCATCTGCGCAATGGCGGGTTTCCTGACTACGGCGCCTTCGCCAGGTCGACAAGCATCGGCATGATGTCGATCCCCATCAGCGCGCCGAGGGCTCCTTGACCGGCGGCACGCTCGCTGAGTGCGGTCGTGCTGTCTGCGCGCACGCCGGCTCCGGAAATCAGCAGCGGGACCGGATCAGCGGAGTGCCCGCGCAGCATGCAGGGCGTGGCGTGATCGGCCGTCACGGCGATGATCGTGTTGGACCAATCGACCCGCGGCAGGAGTGCGCCGAAGAATGCTCGGTCGATCAGCGCGATCACGTCTCGTTTCCCCGCGCAGTCGCCGTCGTGCCCCGGCTCATCTGGCCCCTTGAGGTGGAGGTAGAGACCGTCGTGCCGTGAGATCTCCTCGACAGCGCGCTCAGCCCACAGGCGGTACACGCGCTCGCGATCCCCCATGCTCGGGGGGACCTCGATGATCGCCATCCCCAGGACACGGGCGATCCCGCGTTCCACCGGCATCTCGACGAAACACCCGAAGTCCACGCCGAAGTGCTCCCGCATCGAAGGCACCGACGGCAGATGGTCACCGGCATCACGGACGAGGATGATGTTCGCCGGCGGATCCCCACGCTCGCGGCGCCGTCGATTCACGGGGTGGGCATCGAGGACGCCGCGGCTCTTGCGCGTGAACTCGTTCACCAGCTCCGCCGCGGTCCAGGCTTCGGCGGAATCATCCAGCGGCTGGCATTCCTCGACCAGGTTGCCGAACTCCGCCTTCGCGACGCCGAGACCCTTCACGCGGGCATAGGCCGGATCGGTGTTCGAGATCTGGCCCGAGAGTTTCCCTTCCCGCGGATAGAAGACGACCGCGCACCGGTAGGCCATCGTCGCCTCGACCACCATGCGGGCCGGTGACGAGGCCAGCACGACCTCGCGGTTGAGCGCGGCGGCGAGCTCGCGGGCCTCCTCCGTGGTCAGGTTGCGGCCGACGCGGCGATCGACGATGTCCCACCCCGTTCCCAGGGTCGCGAAGTTGCCCCGCAGCGCCACGTCGCCTTCCGCGAACTGCAGGCCGGCCCCCAACGCCTCCAGCGGCCCGCGCCCGGCATGGTAGCGCATCGGATCGTAGCCGAGGATCGCCATTACGGCGACATCGGATTCCGGCGCGATGTCTTTGCCGACGGTGATCACGCTGCCCTGGCGTCCTTCCGCCGCCAGGCGGTCGAGATTCGGCGTCGCCGCGGCTTCCAGAGGCGTGCGGCCTCCCAGCTCGGGAACGGGTCGGTCCCCCAGACCATCGAGGACGACGTAGAGGATCTTCTTCATGCGGTGGCAGGAGCCCGAAAGATCAACAACTCCTCCCGCCCGCGGCGGCGCGGGATGGAGTCGACCGGGATTTCGCGTCGGAGGAGGACGAATCCCCGCTCCGCAAAGAGATCGAGCAGTTCCGCAATCGACACGGCGAACGGCGGACCGCCGGCGTAGTCGTCGATCGGCAGCGCCAGGTCGATGAACACGCCGCCGGGTTTTAACAACCGAGTGACGACGTCGGCGTACTCGCCGCGGCGCTGGGGATCGATCGCGCAGTAGCAGACGTATTCCAGCACGTAGTCGAACGTCCCGTCCATGGCGGGCGGCAACTCGAAGATGTCGGCCTGGAGGATCGCCACCGGCGCCGCGGGATCGGCCAGCCGCCGCATCTCGCGGGCCGCGTCGGCGGCGAAATCCACCGCCGTGACCTCGAACCCGTGGCGGGCAAACTCGCGCGCATCGTACCCGCGTCCCGCGCCCAGCACGATGATGCGGCCGGGTGGGAATTCTCCACTCCGCAGGAGGCGCCGGAACACCGGCGTGGGGCCGCCCAGGTCCCAGGCATCTCGTCCTTCCTGGTAGGCGTCCTCCCAAAAGCGCGGACGGTTGACGTTGGCCATCTGGTCGCGTCGGAGCGCTACGGTGCCAGCGCGATGGGACGCACGGGACTGGCCGTGCCGCCGCGAACTTTCAGCGGCAGGCACACGAAGACGAACTCGTAGCAGCGGGCCGCGGACAGTTCGGCGAGGTTGAGATTTTCGATGATGTAGATCCCATGCTGCACCAGCAAGATCACATGGCCGGGCAGGGTGACCTTGAGGTGCTCATCGACCTGGCCGGGGAGGTCCCAGGCGATGTTGTCGGCGCCGACGGCCAGCACGTTGTAGCCGGCCAGCCACTCCGATGCCTCACCCGACATTCCCGGACCCTCCAGGTAGCGATCCGGCTTGCCCCACGCCGTATCGTTCCCGGTCCGCACGAGGACGACATCGCCCTCGCCGAATTCGGTGTCCTGCGCATCGCGCGCTCCCTTGAGGTCCGCGGCGCTGATCAGCATCCGCTCAGCCAGCGGGCCGCCGCGCAGCGCGGCGAGGTCGAGCAGGACGCCCCGGGCAACAATCGGCGGGATGGTGTCGACGCCGAGCTGCGCAAACCCCGTCGGCGTCTGCACCGCCGGGGACACCGGCACGCCCCCGTGCAGCGTGAGGTGCATCGCCTGATGGACGAACGCGTCGATGTGCGTCCCGGCGTGCTCGGCCGTAACGATCATCCCCGAGGCGCTGGTGCGGGCCTCGTCGCCGCCGGGCTCGTGGCGGCGATGCAGCGTGAACATCGTGCCGGGACGATGCGGCGGGAACACGGGATCGCCGATCTGGCGCGGGTGCTCGAGGTCGAACACGCGGGCCGAGCGCAGGAGCGCGATGAGCGAGGCCGCGGTCACCGGCCGTGCTCCGCGGGTGCGTGGAGAGTACGAAACGCCCGCACGGCCCGGTCGATGAATGCGTCGGTGCTGCCCCGATAGGCCTCGACATCAAGCGCGCGATCGATCTCGGCGGCGCTGAGCGCCTCGCGCAGCGGCCCGTCGGATGATGCGGCGGCATGCAGTGAGATCCCCTTCTGGACCGCCCCGCCGGTGAGCCGTTGAACAAGCCGGTAGGCCTGGTCCCGTCCGATCTTCGGCGCCAGCGCCATCGTCAGCGACTCCGCCATGATCAGGCCGCCGGTCTGATCGAGATTGGCGCGCATCCGGTCCACATCGACCTCGAGGCCGTTCACCGCACGACCGGCCCAGTACACGGCGCCTGATGCGAAGCGAAACAGATCGGGCACGGCCTGCCATTCCGCCTGCCACTCCCCGGCGCTGCGCTCGTGCTCGGATGCCATGGCGGCGAGGGCGCCCGGTACCAGCGCAATGGCCAGACGCCCACAGGCCCGCGCATTCGTCGCCGCCACCGGATTCCGCTTCTGCGGCATCGCCGACGACCCGCCCGGCGCCGTTGACGATACTTCGGCGACCTCGGTTTGGCTGAGCAGGATCAGATCCGCGGCAATCTTGCCCATCGCGCCCGCCGTGGTGCCGAGGGCCGACGCAACGTCTGCGATCCGATCGCGCTCCGCGTGCCAGGGCAGCTCAGGAACTCCCAGGCCGAGGTCGCGGGCGATGGACTCCATCACCCGCAAGCCGTGATCCCCCATCGCCGCCAGCGTCCCGGCCGCGCCGCCCAGCTGCACGACGCAGGCCGAATCACGCAGCAGATCCAATCGGCGGATCAGCCGAGTGGTCATCGCCAGCCAGCGTGCCGCCTTCAGGCCGAACGTAATCGGCACCGCGTGCTGGAGCAGCGTGCGGCCGGCCATCGGTGTATGCCGGTGGCGCTCGGCCAGCGTCGCGCAGTCAGATGCGAGATCGGCCAGACCCGCGATCAGCAGCGCGAGACCGTCCCGGATCTGCAGCACGGTCGCCGTGTCGATGACATCCTGACTCGTTGCGCCCCAGTGCACGTATCCGGCGGGACTCACCGGGCCGGGCACCGCGGAAGCGGCAACACGTTCGGTCAGCCGGCGGACGAGCGGGATGGCGGTCGTTCCGGCCTCGGCGGCATCGCGGAAGATTGCGTCGGCGTCAAACGCTTCAGCGCGGCACTGGGCGGCAATCGCGTCGGCGGCGTGCTGGGGAATAATCCCGGCGGCGGCCTGGGCCCGGGCGAGCGCGGCCTCGAAGTCGAGCATCCGCTGCACGAACGCCGGTCCGGAGAAGACCGACGCCATCTCCGGGCTGGTGAACAGCGTATCGGACAGATCGGTCACGTCGCGGCGCCCGCGGGGACGGACCGCGCCTGAAGATCCCGCAGCACCGTGAGTGCCTGGCCATCCGGCGGCGGCGTCTCGGCGACATCGGCGGCGAAGCGGATCGGCCAGCCGGTGCGCTCCTCGACCATCGCCCCTGTCACGCCCGGATGGATCGAGGTCACCGTCAGCTCCCTGGTCAGTGGATCGGGTCGCAGGAGGCAGAGATCGGTGATGACCAGCGTCGGTCCGGCCGTCCGAATGCCCAGGCGCGCGCGGTACTCCGGACCCTCTCCGTGCCCCAGCGAGGTGACGAAATCCACCCGCGGCACGAACGAACGCGTCGTCTGGGCCACGATCACAAAGACCTCACGGCAGTGAGTCGCGATCTCGGAGGCCCCACCGGCACCGGGGAGCCGGACCCTCGGATGGGCGTATTCCCCGATGACCGTGGTGTTGATGTTGCCGAACCGGTCGATCTGCGCGGCGCCGAGAAACCCGACGGTGATCCGGCCGCCTTGCAGCCAGTACGCGAACATTTCCGGGACCGACACGGTCGTTAGCGCCGTCTCGCACAACTCCGGATCGCCGATCGACAGCGGCAGCACGTTCGGTTTGGTACCGATGGTCCCCGACTCGTAAATGAGCGTGATGTCCGGCGCATGGGTCAGTCGGGCCAGATTGCACGCCGCCGACGGCGCCCCGATCCCGACGAAACACACGTCGTCATTCTTCAGCGCCCGGGCCGCTGCCACGATCATCATTTCTGATGCGGTGTAGTTCATGGCCCTCTATTAGCCCACCTGAGGTCACTCGTTGTACGGAAGGAGGGGACAGTCCCCTCCTGCAGCAGGGGACTGTCCCTCCCCCTGGTACAGGGCCTGTCCCCGTCCCTGGTATGGGGACAGGCCCCTCCTGCCAAACGCGTGTTCCCTAACTTGGCGCCGCCGACGCTCGAGGGCGCGCCAGGACGTTTTCATTCATCCAGGACACGAACGTCTCCCGATCTCGAGCAATAGCATCCCAGGCTGTATAGAACGCATTATCCCGACCGTAGTACCCGTGCGCGTACGACGGCCTCGCGCCCCCGGGCGATTCCACGATCGCGTCGACGGTCCAACCCGGAAGCACGACGCTGTTGGGGCTGGCCGCGCGGAGGTCGTCGACGATTTCCTCCACGGTCACCACCGCGTGCTTCGCCGCGAGCGCGACTTCCTTCTGAACACCGACGATCCCCTCGATCAGCACGTTACCGGCCCGGTCCGCCCGCTGCGCGTGGATGATTCCGACATCCGGCCGCATCGCGGGAATCGCGGCCAGCACCTCGCCGGTGAACGGATCAGTGATGGACTTGATGTGCGGGTTCACCCGCATCAGGTCGGTGCCGGTATAGGCGCGCAGAATCGCCAGCGGCAGCCCTGCGGCACCGGCGGCATAGGCCGCGGCCATGCCGGCGTGGCTGTGCTCTTCGACTTCCAGGGGACGGGGCCAATCGTGCTCGACCGCGTCCCGCAGCCGGTGCAGCGACCCCACGCCGGGGTTGCCGCCCCAGGAGAAGATCAACTTCCGCGCGCACCCCATCCCGATCAGTTGGTCGTAGATGAGATCCGGCGTCATCCGCACCAGCGTGAGGTCGCGCCGCTGCTGGCGGATGACTTCGTGCCCGGCCGCAAACGGGATGAGGTGTGTGAAGCCCTCGAGCGCGACGGTGTCGCCGTCGTGCACGTACTCTTCGACTGCCTCGGCAAGTGAGAGCACGCGCATCAAAAATGGAAGAAGACCGTTTCGTTGTCGCCCTGTAGCACGATGTCGAACCGGTACACGGTCTTGCCTTCGATTTTCGCGGGATCGGCCAGCAGCGTGGCCCGCCGGTCTTCCGGCACCAGGCCGAGCACAGGATCCGACGCATTGGCTCCCTGATCACGAAAGTACACGCGGGTCGCGAGATGGTGCAGCAGGCCGCGCGCGAAGACCGCGACGTTGACGTGCGGCGCCTGGTCTCCGCGCTCTATGAACGGCACGGCACCGGGCCGGATCGTCTCAAACCAGAAGCGACCCGCTTCGTCCGTGCCCGCCCGTCCAAACCCGACGAACGCGGGATCCAGCGGCACCGCGCGCTGATCGGCCGGATGGCGGTAGCGGCCGGCGGCGTTGGCTTGCCAGATCTCCACTACGGCATCGGGCACCGGCTCGCGGCCGCCGTCGTAGACGGATCCTTCCAACCGGATGCGCTCGCCGTGCGTGTCGGGGGTCACCAGGATATTGTCGGCCTCATGGAGCATCCCGCCGTGAAAGAACGGCCCGACGGTCTGCGGGGGGGTCAGGGCCCGCGCGGTCATCGCCCGCTGCGAGTGGCCTCCACCGTCCCCGGCACCGCAACCGACGACTCAAACGGGGTGGCCTGCGGGCCGCGCAACACGATGTCGAACCGGTACCCCAGCGCCCACGCTTCGACGGTGACGTCGTGGTCATACCGCGCGATCAGCCGCGGCCGCGCCGCTTCAGGAACCGACGTGAAGATCGGATCCAGTGCGTGCAGCGGGTCGCCGGGGAAGTACATCTGGGTCACCAACCGCGAGACTGTCGAGGCTCCGAACAGCGAGAAGTGGATGTGCGCCGGCCGCCAGGCGTTGGAATGGTTCGGCCAGGGATAGGCCCCGGGCCGCACCGTCGTGAACCGGTAGACGCCGTGATCGTCGGTCAGGCACGTCCCGAATCCCAGGAAGTTGGGATCAAGCGGCGCGCGGTGCTGATCGATCCGGTGCCGGTAGCGGCCGGCCGCATTGGCCTGCCAGATCTCGATGACCGCACCGGATACCGGACTCCCATGTTCATCGAGGACCTTCCCGGTGACGATGATCCGTTCGCCCATCGCGGGCTCGCCGGTGCCCATGTTCGTCGTGAGATCGCTGTCCGCTGCGCTCACCGCGCTCAGCGCAGGTCCGGGTCCAGTAATCTCCGAG
Organism: bacterium; assembly: GCA_044869795.1. Lineage (GTDB taxonomy): Bacteria > Sysuimicrobiota > Sysuimicrobiia > Sysuimicrobiales > Kaftiobacteriaceae > DASXUC01. Next base: position 15,622 of record JBIOXT010000276.1, read on the forward strand.
ATCGTCTGGGGGATCGGGATCAGCGCCTGACGCGGCGCCCGCTTGATCGTGGCCCGGTAGGCTTCATAGAAGTACGGCGGGAAATCCGGGATGCTGCTCATGGTGATTTCTCGCTTCCTCGTTTCCGCGCTTCCGCGGTTCCGCCCAGCTCGTGCTTGGCCATCGCAAACGCCTGATTCGCCGCGGGGATCCCGGCGTAGGCGGCGACGTGCAGCAGCACCTCGGTAATCTCTTCGGGATCGACGCCGACGTTGCGGCTCGCCCGGAGGTGCAGGCCCAACTCCTCCCGCGCCAGCGCGGCCAGGATGGCGATGGTCACCAGACTGCGCGTGCGGCGGTCGAGGCCCGGCCGGGACCACACCGATCCCCACGCCGTTTCGGTGATGAACTTCTGGAAGTCGGCATCGAGCTCGGTGGCCTGCGCCATCGCGCGGTCCACGTGCTCCGCGCCGAGCACTTCTTTGCGCACCTTCAAGCCCTCATCGTACCGGGAATCCATCAGTCCGCCCCACGCCGGTGTGACGTCTGCAATTTTCTGACCAGGTAATCCCAAATGACCTTCCGTGGATAGATCCGGCTGCGCTTGGACACTGCTTCCTCGTCGCTGGACCACGTCCGCAGCTCGCCCGCGGCCATTGCCAGCAGTTGCTTGCGACACGCACGTTCGAGCAGGATGGCGTCGACCACCGCCGTCTCGACGTCCGCCGCCGCCGTGACCACCCCGTGGTGGACCATCAACGCCGCATTGCGCGCGCCCAACGCCTCAGCCAGCGATTGGCCCAGGTCCGCGGTCATGATGAGATCGCCGGTCTTGGTGAAGCGCGCGATGTCCGGCGGTGCGAAGATCGCGCCCTCGTGTGAGATCGGCCGCAGCGGAGACGCCAGCGCGGCGAAGGCCACGGCATGCGGGGCGTGCACGTGGACGACGCTGGAGACGTCCGGGCGCGCCCGCATGATCTCCGTGTGGATGGGCCATTCGATGTGCCGGCGCCCGTCGCCCGCCAGGACCTCGCCGTCCCACCCGATCAGCAGCACGTGGTCCGGCGTGATCTCCTCCAATCCCCAGCCGGTGGCCTTCATCCACGCACCGCGCCCGTCCGCGTCGCGCACCGACACATGGCCCAGGATGAAGTCCCCGAGATCCTCGATCCCAAGCACGTTCGAGGCTACGGCGACCTGCTCGCGGATGGCCGTGTCCTGCGCCGTCAGCGTGGCTCGGTTCATCGCCTCTTCAGTTCCGCCTCCGCCGGCCGCTCGTAAAATGATTCGTCCATCCGAAACTCCACACCCTCACGCCGCACCGCCGCCTCATACTCCCGCCGGATGAATGGGTCCTCGTCCGCATACGGAATGCTGCTGCCGCCTTCGTTGAGGTCCAGCGCGTTCTTGTCGAGGACCTGCTCGCCCGGCCGGCCCGGTTCGCGCCCGGTGCCGCGGCCGAACGGCCCGAACCACGCCATCAGCCGCAGCGGTTCTTTGGCAATCCCGAAGTGTTGATGGAACCACTGCCCGCCCATCGGCGCGGCGCTGACCATGCCTACCGGCTCGTAGTCCTGCCGGATGACCTTGTCCGCTTGCCCGGTCTCCCACGGCCGTGTACCGATGTCCCGCGGCCACGCATACGTGTAGCCTTTGCCGGCCAGACAGATCAGCACCGCCGCCGACTCATGCGCGTGTGCTTTGGAGTATCGGCCCGACTCGTGCTGCCCCACCCACTGGTAGAAGACGTTCTTGGCCAGATGGGGCTCCAGGCGCCGGAATCCCGGCGACCGCCGGTTGTCCAGCGGCAGGGGCATGTGCACGGCGTCGGGGATGATGCTGGCTTCGACCATCGCCAGCCCGCGGAACGGATCGGGTTCGTACTCCAACGGCTTGGGCCGGAGAAAATCTTCGCTGCCGTCGTACCGATCGGTGAACACATACGGCGTGTGGAAGACGAAATCTGGATTCGCAAAGAGATTGAAGACCATCGGGGCCGTCGTCCCGGCCAGCAGGACTGCCGGTCCCGATGACGTCGCGTTCATCAACCGGTGCTCGGTATTCAGCGGGATCGCAAACAGCGAGCCCGGCTGCCACTCCATGACCTCGCGGCGGCTGGTGTCGCTGGTCCAGATCTCGACCGCGCCGCGGCCTTCGACCACAAAGAAGATCTCTTCATACATGTGGCGTTCGGCCGACAGCGCCCCCGCCGGCGGAATCTCGACGACGTAGCAGCCCCAGATGCCCTCGGTGCCATACAGTTGGATAAACGTCCCGCGCCCGCCCATCCGCGGCCACGGCTGCATTGGCAGGTCCTGCACGCGGGTTAGCCCGACGCCGCGGTAGATGGGGATGCCCTCGCCTTCCATGAAGAGGTCATAGGGTGCAGGAGGCCGCTTCCACCGCCCGTGACCCGCGCGCGCGTAGCCCTCGGGCTCCTGCCACTTGCTCATCGCAATACCTGCAGCAACCAGCCGTCGGGAAACGGCAGGTGGAGCAGCCGGACGAACAGTCCATAGAATCCCAACCAGGCCAGGACGGCGAGGGCCGTCGAGAGCAGCCAGGATTCCTGCCCCTGGCCTTTCACGTAGGCGAAGACGAAGACCGGAATGGCGAGGGAAAACCCGAGCAGATAGATGCCCGCAAAGAACGCCAGCAGCCAGCCGATGGTCGCAAGCGTCCGCTGCATCGCGACGGCGGGAGACTCCGCCACGGCGAAGGACACGTCCATCGCGCGGCCGGATCCCTCAGCATCTTCTCCGCGCAGGCTGAGCGCAAATTCGACGGCAGCCAGAAGGAGAAACGGCACACCGATCACACGGGGATAGAGCGCCGTCTTGATCGACCAGTCCTTGGTCGCATAGAGCGCCCACAACGCCACCAGCACCATGACCCCGTTGAACAGCACTTGCCCTCTAAGCCGCATCCGGCACCTCACCCGCTCCCCGGCGCCGCGCCTGCACGAACGGGATCGCGATTACCACCACGGTCAAGACCATCAGCAGGACCACGAGCGGTCGGGTGAGCCACTCCGTGCCGTAGCGGGCCGTGGAAATCCACAGGTAGCGCTCAGCGATCTCCCCGAGGACCAACCCGAGCACCAGCGGCGCACGCGGCCACTTGTAGCGGATCATGAGGTAGCCGAGTCCGCCGAAGATCAGGGTCACGACAATATCGCCGAGACTGTTGTTATTGGTGTACGAGCCGACGAAGGTCAGCAGCGCCAGAAACGGGAGCAGCAGAGCGCCGCGGATCTTCGTGAGGTCGGCCAGCCGCTGCAGGAACAGGAAGCTCACCGCGACCGTGACGATGTTCGCAATGATCACCGTCCAGACCATCGAGAACGTCACGTCGAGGTGCTTTGTGAGCATGTCGGGACCCGGCACCAACCCAACGAGGAAGAACCCGCCGAGCAGAATCGCCATCGCCGAGCTGCCCGGAATGCCGAAGGCCACCGTCGGGATCAGCGCGCCGCCTTCCTTCGAGTTGTTGGCCGCCCCCGGGCCCAGCACCCCGCGGACGTCTCCCTTGCCGAATTTCGCGCGATCTTTGGCGTCCGTCGCGCTTTGGACCGCGTGCGCATAAGAGAGCCACTGTGCCACGCCGCCGCCCATCCCCGGCAGGATCCCGATGTACATGCCGATGATGCTGCAGCGAACAGTCAGCCACCAGTAGTGAAACGTATCCCGCACGCCCTGCATGACGCCGCTGAGGCGGCTGCTCGGGGCGTCGCCGGCGATCGCGCTGCCCCGGACGGCGAGGTCGATGATCTCGGGGATGGCAAAGAATCCGACGAGGACCGGGACGATCCCCAGCCCTTCCCACAGATACAGCGTGCCCAGCGTATAGCGCAGGTTCGCGGCCTGCGGATCAGAGCCCACGGCCGCCAGCATCAATCCCAGCGCCCCGGCGAGAAACCCCCGCAGCATCGACCGCCCACCCTGACCGCTCAGCGACGCGATGGACGCAATCCCGAAGATGGCCACCATGAAGAATTCCGGTGACCCAAACGCCAGCACGACGGGTCGGACGATGGGGATGGCGACGGCAAGCGCCACGGCGCCGATCAGCGCACCGACCATCGAGCTCATCAGCGCCGCGCCCAGCGCCCTCCCCGCTTCGCCTTTCTTGGCCATCGCGTGGCCGTCGAGAATCGTCGCGGCGGTCGTGCCCTCGCCCGGGATGCCGAAGAGGATGGAAGTAATGTCACCGGTGGTCGCGACGACGGAGTGCATGCCCAGCAGAAACGCAAACGCCTGCACCGGCGCCATCGCATAGACGAAGGGGAGCAGCAGCGCCAGCGTCGTGGCCCCGCCGAGGCCGGGGAGCAGGCCGACCCAAAAGCCAATGGCCACGCCGAGCAGCATGAAGCCCAGCGGGTGCCACTGCAGGACCTCTTTCAGGCCCAGCCACAGCGCTTCCAGCATGCCTAGCGAGAACTACTCAAATTTAAAGAACTGCGCGAATACCCTCACCACGCTCGGCGATGCGTTAAGCACTTCATTGACGATCTTCAGCGACTCCGCGCCGTTGGTGTAGTCGATGTCAAATCCCTGCGGCGTCGCCTCGGCAAGGAAGTCCTTGTCGGCGCACATCTTCGCGAATGCGTCGTTGTACATCGCCACGTAGACCGCCGGCGTCCCCGGAGGCGCGACGTACGGACGGCCGATGATCTCGGGGATCGAGCGCAGCCCCATGACTGCCTTGGCCGTGGCGTCTCCCGCCAGATTCTCGTCCACCGGCAGCGAGGCGATCGCCGGAACCGAGGCGCGCGCCCGGATCACGGGACGGACCAGACCCCTGTCGATGAACGGCTTGATCGACGAGTATGAGCCGGCGCGGCCGTCCACTTCCTTACGCTCGATGGCCAGCATGATGTCGGAGCTCGACGGGTAGCCGCTGATAATCCGGAGGTTGAACCTCAGCAGAGCCTTCAGCAGCAGCGGGAAGTCGTACGTACTCGCGCCGGGACCAGTCGCGCCGACGATGATCGCGGGATTTGCCCGCTGCAGGTCGGCGACGGTGCGGAACGGCATGTCCGAGCGGATCGCCAGGATCGTCGTCTCCGCGGACGGGCTGCCGATCCACGCGAACTTGCTCATGTCGAACCGGATGCCTTCGACCTTCACCAACTGACCGAGGACGAGGTTGCGGTTGAACGCTCCGATCGTCAGCCCATCCTTGGGTGCCGTGGTGTAGAGATGGTTGGCGGCGACGATGCTGTTGGCGCCGGGCATGTTCTGGACGATGACGGTCGGGCTGCCCGGCAGAAACCGCGGCAGGTGTCTGGCGATGATCCTGGCCATGCGATCGTAGCCACCGCCGGTCGGGTACCCGACGATGATCGTCACGGTTTTGCCTTGCAGGTTCGGTGGCTGCTGGGCCTGGGCGGGAAGCACGGCGACCAACGCGATCAGCAGGAGGACTACAACGGCTCGCATCTGTAGACCACCTCCGACGCCTTCCTTCCCGTTGTCGGGGCGCCTTCCTGCGGCCTTCGCAGTCATTGCGAGCGAAGCGAAGCAATCCCGTAATATACTGTGACCATGGAAGAGAAGCAGCCTGTCCGCCTTCCCGAGGAATGGAGCCGCACCGCCTTCCGCCGCTTCCTCGAGAGCGAGCAGATACCGATCGTGACGGGGCTCGCTGTCGACGACCTCAAAACCGTGGACGTCGCTCCTTGGCCCCGCCTTGACGCCAAAGGCGCCTACATCCAGCTAACCGGCAGCGAGGACACGGACAGCGCCCTCGCGCTCGAGATTGCCGGCGGGAAATCGACAGCCCCTGACAAGCACTTATATGAAGAAGTTTTCTTCGTCCTGGCCGGCCGCGGCTCGTGCGAAGTTTGGAACAGCAAGGGCGCCAAACGCACTTTTGAGTGGCAGCGCGGCAGCGTGTTTGCCATTCCGCTTAACACGTCCCACCGGCTCCACAATGGGTCCGGGACTGAGCCCGCCCGGCTGCTGGGCGTGACCACCGCGCCGCTGATGTTCAACCTCCTGCGCAACACGGATTTCATCTTCGGGGCGCCGTTTGACTTCACCGACCGGTTTTCCGGCGAGGACGACTACTTCAGCCGGGACGGAACGATTTATCAGCGGCCGGACAGTCAGCAGAAGATCTGGGAGACAAACTTCGTCTCCGACGTCTACCGCATGCAGCTGCCGGCCTGGGCCGAGCGCGGTGCCGGCGGCAAGCACATGAAGTTCGAACTGGCGGACAACGTGCTGGTCGCCCACGTCTCCGAGTTCCCGGTCGGCACGTACAAGAAGGGGCACCGCCACGGGCCGGGGTACCACGTGATCATGCTCAGCGGCACGGGGTACTCGTGGATGTGGCCGAACACGCTCGAGAACAACGTCGAGGTGCA